>JAQVYO010000064.1 GCA_028708585.1 Oscillospiraceae bacterium | reverse complement strand
GGTCGGGCCGGTTTCACCTTGAAGTCCCTGCGGACCCGTGGGGCCTGTTTCTCCTTGAAGTCCCTGCGGACCCGTGGGGCCTGTTTCTCCTTGAAGTCCCTGCGGACCCGTGGGGCCTGTTTCTCCTTGTGGACCTGTAGGCCCGGTCGGACCTGTTTCTCCACCCCCGGATTCTCCGATTACGGCCAGACCGGCTTTCACCGGAACGGTCGTGGAATAGAAAACCGCTGCGGTGCTGTTGTTTTGCAATTCTACCGTAACAGGCGCGGATTCGACTTCAATTACCGCTATCCCAACTACCTCTCCGGTTTTGATAGGGGAATTGCCAATCACGGAATCTCCCTGCGATGAAACCAGCACGAATCCGGCTCCGTTTGTCGAAGCTGACGATTGTGTCGCTACCCACCAGCCAAACTCATATCTGCCCGACTCATTTAAAGTGACAACGCCTGTTACGCTGTCATAATCGATATTGCCTGTTAAAACCGTGCTTGAATCAAAAACAACATTTGCGTTTCTCTCGACCGTACCCGCAGCCAGACGCTCTACTTGCAATGCTTCATTCATAATATTCCCTCCATATAAATATCTTCACATGCAGCATTAAGAAAGCTGCCCGGAATGCATTGATATTTATGCAAAATACACCATCATACATGGTTATGTATTATTTTATGTCTTTAATACCGCTCCCGTGCGGCGTTTTGGATGTCAGGGCAAAGAGGTTGAAGTTTTATCTAAGTCAAAACAGAAAATCAAACCACAACATTAAGTGATCATATACCGGTATATCGGCCCGCCAGACTGCGTTTGAAAGGCAAAACGCACATGCCTGATCCTTTTCTTATCATTTATCCTGTCACGACATCTTTCTGTATGGGCAATTTATTTTTGTTTCCGGGCAGAAAAAGGATATTATGCCGGACCTTTACAATTTAAATATATAGAAAAGACACGAGCGAGTGCCAATCCTCCTCAAACAAGCGCCAATCTGTTAGCTGTCAAAGTAAGAGAAAATATGTTAACCGATTCTGCGTTCGAGCGGCCTTATAGAACTTGCCTCCCGAAAATCCGCATAACTACAGACATAGCAAAAGACCGTCGGCTTTTTTCGACGGTCTTTTCGATGATACGAGCGCGGAGATTTGAACCCGCCAAATCCTCATTTTTAGCTTGTTTTTCTGTCGAAATATGGCGATTTTTTCTGTTTTTAAGTGAGTAAATCTAAAAGAATCCAGTATTTAAGCCACTTTTCCAGAAGGTGTGCAAAAAAGATTTTCTGAGATAGCAAGTTAATTTTCCAAAACCCCTGAAATTTTACCACGGTACGTTTTTGATCCTTAAAGAGTCAACAAATTATTGCCTTTGATTTCCCCTGCGCTCCATGCGATCAGTGCGAACTTGCCACCAGCGTGTTCGTCGATGCGGTTGAGCCATTCCACTTCGCCGGCCGCCTTTGCCGCCAGAATGGGGTTGGTGGTATTCGTGCCGTAAAGGGACTGATTGACAACCCACCATTTAGCGGCAATACCTGCCCGCTGCAAATCATCCTCTAAGCGCAACGCCTCATAAACAGGGGTCGCTTCGGGGAGGGTCACAATGATGACCTCGGTTTCATTGGATTTGAGTCTCGGAAGCAACCGCTTGACTGCTTCGGGTATCTCGCCTTTGGTGCGCTCTATTTCATGGTTGTAGCTCTGCGTGGACTCCAACAAAAGCAGAGTATGCCCGGTGGGTGCGGTGTCGATGACCACCACCTGATCGTCGGCCTTTTCTACGATTTCGGCAAAGGCTCGGAATACAGCGATCTCCTGTGTGCAAGGGGAGCGCAGATCTTCCTCCACATAAGCGATATCCTCATCGCCCATGCCAGACGCGCGGGCTTTGGAAAGAACCTCAGACTGATACTTTTTTAATTCCTCGGCTTCATCGATATGGCTCATGGATACGCCGCTGGTTTCGTCCAGCACAAACTTCAGATGCGCGGCAGGGTCGGTGGTGGTAAGATGGACTTTCCTTCCACGCTTCGCAATCCCCAGCGCAACGGCGGCAGCGACTGTGGTTTTACCCACACCGCCCTTGCCCATCGTAAAGATGACACGTTTGCCTTCCATCGCTAATTCGTCAATCACATTGTTCAGTGTATGGATATGGGCGGCGTTTAGTGTTTGCGCATGGGCGGTCACATGGTCTGTGTGAAGCAGGGCGCGGACGTTTTCAAGCCCTGTGATGTTATAGGCCCGCAGGGGAACCATGTAGCGCGGAAATGTCCACAAACTCTCCGGCATGGCGGCAAGAGCAGCCTGTTGTTTTTCATACAGGCTCGAAGATAAGGCATCGCTATGCTCCATCAGTATGCCGTTGATGACCAGCGTTTGATTGCCCACGCCCAGCGCGGAAAGCTCGCTGGAAGCCCGTTCTGCCTCCTTGAAGGGCGCGATTTCGGGACGGGTAACGAGGATTAATGTGGTCAAATTGCCGTCCGCCAGCGTTTCCACGGCCTGCTTGTAAATGGCCTTTTTGCTTTCCAAGCCGGAAAGTTGACCGAGACAGGATGCACCGTGGGTACTTTCACTGATGAAATTGCTCCATGCGGACGGAAGCTGAAGCATCCGCAGGGTGTGTCCAGTAGGGGCAGTATCAAAAATGATATGGTCGTATTCCTGCTGAACCTTATCGTCCGTGATAAAGCTGGAAAACTCATTGAATGCCGCAATCTCTATGGTGCAGGAGCCGGAAAGCTGTTCCTCCATATTGGCAATCACGGAGGTGGGCAGCTTGCCGCGATAAGGCGCGATCACGTTTTCCCGGTATTCAGCCGCCGCTTGTATGGGGTCAAGGTTCGCCACCACTAAATTTGGCACGTCGGAGATGGGCACTCCCTTATTGGTCAGTTCCATCGAAAAGACATCCTGCAAATTGGAAGCAGGGTCGGTACTGATGAGCAGCACCTTTTTCCCATTGTCCGCAAGGGAAACTGCGGTGGCACAGGCAACGCTGGTTTTACCAACGCCGCCCTTGCCGGTATAAAAAAGATACTTTGTTAGTCTGATATTGCTGGGATCGAATAGTTTCATTTAACAGCAACCTCTCTTACATCCACAACCGCCGGACTCAGATTTATTCTGCTTGCCCAGCACATTTTCGGGAAGGTCGAGCAGCTTTGTGAATTCTTCATTGGTGGGATATCGACCAGTGATGACAATTTTGCCATCGAGCATCACAGCGGGCAGCCCTTCAGTGCCTTTCTCATTGATATAGGCATTGATGGTCTGGTCAGTGATAAACTCTGCCGGTGCGCTGTTGAGGTTAAAGCGATCAACAATAACGCCATGCTTTTTCAGTGTTTCCAGTACCGTGGACATACGCAACAGTTCAGGGTCTACACCCACGCCGCAAAGCCCGGTCGGGCAGCACATAGCGGGTTCAAAGATTTTCATTTTTTTCATAGTGGAAAGCTCCTTTATATATGATTATTTGTTATCGGCTGCCGGTCCGGGAAACCAGTGTCGGGTTTTATTGATAAAGCGCACCAGTAAAAGCATGACGGGAACTTCGGTCAGCACGCCTACCGTACAGGCAAGCACAACCGGCGAATTCGGACCGAAAAGGGCAATTGCTACCGCCACAGAAAGTTCGAAGAAGTCCGAGGCCGCAATCAGGGAAGCAGGAGCAGCAATATTGTGTGGTTGCTTCGTCCACCGGCATATCAGGTAGGTAAAGTTGGCCGAGATCACGTTTTGCAGAATCAGCGGTACTGCGATCAGCAAAACGAACAGAGGCTGCTCCAAGATAATGTCGCCTTGGAAGGAAAAAATGATGATCAAGGTGAGCAGAAGCCCCAAAGTCGTAACTCCGTCAAACTTGGGGAGAAATTTTTCATTGAAATACTCTATGCCTTTTTTCTTTATCATCAGAAAGCGTGTAAGTGCGCCGCCAGCCAGCGGCACGACAACGAATAGTACGATGGAAAAGAAGAGCGTATCCCAAGGAATCGTAACACCATTTACTCCCAACAAAAATTGTACCAGCGGCACAAATAATACGAGAATCAAAAGGTCATTGACCGAAACCTGTACAAGCGTATGCGCCGGGTCGCCTTTGGTCAGATGACTCCATACGAACACCATCGCCGTGCAGGGTGCTACACCCAGCAATACCGCGCCTGTTACGAAGTCCTGTGCCAAATCAGCCGGTATGAAGGATTGAAAGATTACTTTGAAAAACAAGGTTGCCAACCCGAACATAAGGAAGGGTTTGATGAGCCAACTACTGCCGCTGGATATGAGGATGCCCGAAGGATTTTTCCTTACATTCTTGATAGATTGGAAATCAATCTTCATCATCATGGGGAAAATCATAATCCAGATAAGGATGGCAATCGGGAGGTTCTGCCCGGCGTATTGAAATTTTTCCAAGACATCTGGGATGACGGGCAGGAATTTCCCGATCAGGATGCCCGCCGCCATGCACAGCAGAACCCATATGGTGAGGTACTTTTCAAAAAAGCTAATACCTTGTATTTTTTGTTTGCTCATTATAGCTCTCCTTTATTATGTGATTTAATGTATTGCCTCTGGCCACCCGACAGGTTATATACCCGGTGAAAGCCCTTATTCAGCAGAATGTTTTGCGCCGCATTCCCGGTAACTCCTTTGTTACAGTAAGTGACCGTCACCGCATCCTTATCCAGACTTTCGGCAGATGTACGCAATTTAGCGTGGGGAACATTTTCTGCGGTATCAATGTGACCTTTTTCGTATTGAACTGTTTCCCGCGCATCAATAAGGTTGTATTTTTCACCGGATTCCATCAATTCGTCAAGCCCCCCAGCCGTGATAAGCGGTCTGCCTTTGTGAATGGCATTATCCAGAATCATACCGGTGTACATCACAGTGTCTTTTGTCGTGGAAAAAGGAGGAGCGTAAGCCAGATCAAGGTGAAATAAATCTTCCACCTTCGCTTTGTAGGTAATGGCAGTGACAAACACGTCAATTCGCTTGTCAACGCCTTCCGCTCCGACAATCTGTGCGCCTAAAAGCCGTCCGTCCGATTTGTCCCCAATCCCTTTGATGACCATTTCCTTGCCGCCCATGTATTCCGGTTTATTTGGCTTTATATTATGGCAGACGGCAACATCATAGCCGAGTTCTTTTGCTTCCCTCTCTGAAAGTCCGGTCTGAGCGACAGTCATGTCAAAGATTTTGAAAATACCAGTACCGAGAACGCCTCGGAAAGTAAGACTGCCACCGGTTACGCAATCCCCGGCGATTCTTCCGGTTTTGTTGGCTGTAGAGCCTAAAGGGCGGTATACAGGCTTTCCTGTTACCACATGAAATTGCTCGGCACAATCACCACAAGCATAAATATCGGGCAGATTGGTCTGCATTTTCTCATTCACTCGGATTGCTCCGGCAATGCCGAGTTCGATCCCCGCAGTTTTTGCAAGCCCGGTATTCGGGCGAACACCCGTTGAAATCAATACCATATCAGCCCGAATTTCTTCGCCGCCCTCAAGAATCACGCCGCTATCGGTAATCTCCGCTATGGAAGTACCTGTATAAACCGTAACGCCGTTTTTTTCGATATGTTCCTTTACATAAACCGACATGTCGCTGTCAAGCCCCGGTGTGACCTGCGGCAGCTTTTCAATCATTGTGACGGCCATACCGAGACGTGTCAGATTTTCACAAACCTCCAGCCCAATAAATCCGGTTCCGATAATGGCAGCCGTTTTAAGAGATGAGAGCGTAATATATTCCTTAATCCGGTTCATGTCGCCTATGTTTCGCAACGTGAAAACACAATCCAGTTCTGCCCCTTTTATGGGTGGAACGACCGCTGTCGCCCCGGTTGCGATAACCAGCTTATCATAAACATCAGAAAACACTTTTCCTGTTGTCATTTCCCTCACTTGAACTGTTTTCTCATCCGGGTGAATGGAGATAACCTCGTGCAGTGTTTTAATGTCGACATTGTATTTGCTTTTGAAAAACGCGGGGTCGCGTGGGGTCAATTCTTCCGCGCTTTTAACCTCGCCGCCGATATAATAGGGCATACCGCAGCCGGAGTAGGAGATAAAGCTATCTTTTTCATAAATAACAATTTCCGCATCCTCGTTGTTTCTTCTGGCTTTAGCGGCGGCGGAGGTTCCTGCGGCTACCGCTCCGATCATGATAATTCGCATAGTAATCCTCCTTTGTTACAGGGACTCTTTACCGCTGAAAAACACTTCCAGATTATGCGGTAGTGTGTACTGTTCGGCGGCCTCCTGAATTGATCCGCTTCCGTATACCTCTTTAAGAATGGCGTCCACAATCAGCTCCTTGGGCGGCACGTTGTATTCGACGCCGTTGTATACCCACACACGGCAGTCCACATTATCGCCACAGAGCTCTCCGCAATCCTCACAGAGCGATTCTTTGAGCTCAATCACAATATCATGCCCATTGACGCGAATGGTGGGGGAACTTATAAACTGGTATTGAATCGCCAGTTCTCTTGTAGAAATGTTCACTTTATTTATATTGACCTCATACCCTGCGGCACTGAGCACCACCGCGACGCTGGAAACCGCGTCATCCAGCGCTTTTTCTGTGCCCTGACACCTGTCACAGATGGTTGTGTCCAAATATAGAAAATCAATGTTGATCGGTTTTTTCGACTGCGGCTGGCAGCAATTTTCGGAAGAACAACAGCATTTACTCATCTTCATTACACTCCTTACAATTATTTTTGTTATTTTTGCAGATACAATTTTCTTTATCGGACGTGATAGAACAGAAAAACTGCTTCGTTTTGTCGATGGTATTCTCATCCAACGAATAATACGTCCATTTGCCTTCTGCCCGCGCTTTGACAAGACCGCACTCACAGAGGAGTTTCATGTGATGAGACAGCGTGGATTGGGACATCTCGAATTTCTCTAAAATCTTGCAGGCGCATAATTCTCCGCAGGAGAGCATATCTACGATCATCGCTCTTTTTGGATCGCCCAGTGCTTTGAACACTCTCGTATTCTCTAAATAGTAATCCATATCAATACCTCACATCTAAATTCTTCGATATGATATAGTATATTCCTCAAATCGAAAAGTGTCAATATGAGGTCATGCTTTTTTATAAAAAAGAGACCCGCAAATTTGCGGATGCCTACAAATACTGTTTTGGATACCGATGCGGTTTTTCTCATTCGCCTATGCCAAAAAAGGGCGCTTACTTCATTGGCTTTCCATCAGCCATAAAAATCAGCGCCCTTTAGCAGTTTCAGTTTATTCAATTGATTCGATTTTGGGCAGCGCCCTTTTTGATTTTACTGCCCCCTGAAAAAGGGCGCCACTCCTGAACGCTGTGCTTGCAGGTTTGAGTCCTGTCAGAGTGAAGCTATTACCCCAATAAATCTACGAAAAAAGGGCTTCCACTTTTCATAGTGGAAGCCCCGAAAAGGCTTGGATTTACTGACTTTTTAAGCAATAAATCTTTTTTACCTTTTGTTTTTGGTGCGCGCGGAGGGAGTCGAACCCCCAACCTGCTGATTCGTAGTCAGTTACTCTATCCATTGAGCTACGCGCGCAAGAAGTATAAATCCGTACCGACACGCTTGACGGTACGGATAATATTATACAATCTTATCAGTCCTTTGTCAAAGGAATTTCACAATTTAATAGCGCTGTTTTAAGAGACCGTCTCTGTAGGCTGTGGCAAGATCCTGCAGTGCCAACACCTGCTGTTCCAGTTCCTGCCCTTGATCGGTGTCCGTGACGAGCATCCTCTTTCGCAACAGCTCGACCGTACGCAGCTTCGGCGTGTGAAAATCCTGCGTCCCGTCGGGTTTCAACGGTGTATACGGCTTATGTTCCGCCAGCGCCATGAAGCGCGAGTTGAAAATCAGCGTGTAGCCCGCAATGCCGGTGTCCTTTTGATACGCTTTCGCCATGCCGCCGTCGATGACGAACAAGAGGCCTCCGCCCTTGATCGGGCGCTTGCCGTCCTTTACCTTGACCGGCACATGTCCGTTGAGGATATGTGATGTCTCCGGGTCGAGGCCGAATTCCTCGAGAATCTTTTCGCAGATCGCCTTCTCTTCGATGAGCTTGTAATACGACACTG
>JAQVYO010000063.1 GCA_028708585.1 Oscillospiraceae bacterium | reverse complement strand
ATAAAAGAAAAGGCAGTCACATAACGCAACTGCCAGTAAATAAATTATACGCAAGGCTTCACTGAGCCATTGCAGTATAATGCAACTGGCAGCCATAGGCGGTTTCGCCCTTAGACCCTTTAGCTTTGCGTCCTTACCTTTCGACAAGTTTGCCCAGATCTCTCTTTTATCTCTCTAAAGCATTCTTCTTTCCCTAACTTTTAGGATAACAAAAACATTCAAATTTGTCAACTCGTTTTTGATAAATCGTCGTTCTCTACAAACCTTGAAACAGTTGAACACAAGATTCTTCCTTGCAAATTTGAAAGAGGGTGTATAATAAGGAAAGTTTAGAACCCGCGGCACAGTTTGACTGCTGCAAAGCGAAACGCCCGAGCAGATCAAAAATTTGGGAACTATATGGAAATGAGGGAAATCGACAGTATATGATGACAAAAAATTGCGCCATGACACACGGAGGAAAATTTCACGCGGATGATGTTTTTTCGGCCGCACTTTTAAAAATATGGAACCCTGATCTCAAGATCATACGCGCCTTTACAGTTCCGGAGACATTCGATGGACTTATTTTTGATATTGGATGGGGAAAGTTCGATCACCACCAAAAAAATGCGCTGGTGCGGGAAAATGGTGTCCCCTATGCATCCTTCGGCCTTCTATGGGAGGAATATGGGGAGAGAATTTTGCGGGCCGGTTTTCCTCCGGATCAAGCGAAAAAGGAGGCGGAATATTTCGATTTTAAATTTATTCAGCCTCTGGACGAAGATGACAACACCGGGTGCGGAAACCCGATAGCCAGTATTATTGAGAGTTTCAATCCCAATTGGGACTCGGATAAGCCAGCGGATCTTTGCTTTGCAGAAGCCGTTCAATTTGCGTCGGTTATCCTCAACAAAAAGCTGGATCATATGTTTGGCGTTCAGCGGGCGAAAGAGCTGGTAAAAGCTGCACTTACAAAGGCGAAAGACGGGATCGTAATCCTGCCAAAGTTCGCGCCTTGGAAAGCGGTCCTAGCACCATCCGACGCAGAATTTGTCATCTATCCTTCTCAAAGAGGTGGCTTCAGCGCGCAGATTGTACCGGCCGATCCGGATTTTCCCGAAGCAAAGCAGTATTTCCCTTTGGCATGGGCTGGAAAACCGGAGGAAGAACTCAAACGAATTTCCGGCATTGAAACGCTGAGATTTTGTCATAACGGTCGATTTCTGATTTCCACAGGCAATCTGGAAGACGCGGTCAAGGCCTGCAAAAAAGCCAAAAAACAACGCAAGGATTAAACGGGTCATATGGATATTATCGCATCAATTTTAAAATGGTAGGCATCAATTCCCGGGCCGCTTCATACCCCGCGTCCATACATTGTATCAAATATTGAAAAGTCAAAAGCCCGGCGCTGTCTGGAAGCGACGGTTTCAGCAGATATCTCTCTCCGCTTGTTATGTAATAACGCAGGCGTTCCTGCATCAAAGACAAAGAATGAGAAGCAATTTCAATGATGTTGTTGCATTCCGGCATTTGATACCCTTTAGACACATCCACAGCCAGAACATTTTTTTCGCCTGCCGCAATCAGCAGGTCCACCGGCAAAATATTGGTGACCCCACCGTCCACCAGGCACATCTGATTCATCATTTTGGGCTGGAAAACAGCCGGTACGGCAAGGCTCGCCCTCATGGCCGCCGAGATCCTAACGCCCGTCTTCCACGCAACCTGGTTCACCGGAGAAACCCCTTCCAGGGAGTTACAGTATGCGATCGTCTTTCCGCTGTATAAATCCACAGAAGGGATAATCGTCCGTATCCTTACCTCATCAATTTTTTTATGATCGGTCCGTCTGTCTAAGTAATTTTCCAGTTTGTTTCCTTTAATCAATCCTGAAAATTGAATGCATTTATGGCTTCCAAATTCAAAAATTGCTTTGATTAGTCCCAAATAATCTGGATCTATCAAATGAATTGCCATTTTGGAAAGCTCCAAAACCAGTTCTTTTAAATCTTGCGGTGTCATTCCCGAGGCATATAGCCCCGCCGCCATACCTCCCGCACTGGAGCCGGCAATGGAACTGGGAAAAAGGCGATTTTCCTCCAGCGCCAGCAGTACCCCTACATGAGCAGCCCCCCGGACGCCCCCGCCGGAAAGCGCAAGTCCAAATGACATGCATCCCCCTCCGTTTCCTCATTGTCGTTTTATCCTATCCACCTGGGAAGGGAAAAATGCCTCTATATTTTCGCAAAAAAGAAAGCCCTCCCCCAAAAGGCTTTCTTTTTTGATAAAACCTGATTTTTTTCAAAAAAGCCTATCTAAAGCTCCGGCGCATCCTTCTCTATATTTCTGATACAATTTCTCCCGCTGTTTTTTGCTTGGTACATAGCCTTATCCGCAAGCGCAATAGCCCTTCGGATATCCTCTTTTCGTTCAATGAAAACGGTGCTTGTACCGATACTCACCGAAACAGAACCGCCGTTTCGGGAAAACCCATGCGGAATATCCAGATTCCTTACTTTTTGCTGAATTTCATCCGCTTTTTTTGCAACAGTCTCTTTATCCTGATTCACCGCGGCATAAATAAACTCCTCTCCGCCCCATCTTCCCACAAACTCCAAAGGACCCTTGACAATGGAATTAATTTGATTTGCCACCAGGTATAAGGCCCTGTCCCCCGCTTCGTGGCCATACTGGTCGTTATATTGTTTGAAATAATCAATATCGATCATCATAATAGACAAGGCAAAAGCTGATTCTGAGAAGCGGCTGAAAGCCATATCAATATAATGCCTAAAACATCTACGGTTGGGGATATTGGTAAGTTCATCCAGCAATGTAAGCTTATTTAGATGGAAATTGGCAAGAGACAGCTTAAGATTGATATCCTTATTCTCCTGAGCCTCTTTTTCCAGCAAAACATTTGCCTGCCGCAACAGCACCTGTCCTCGGAATGTTTTGCAATATTCAATGTAAATTAGCCTGGAAGCGATCCATGAAATCAGAACAAAAATAAACAAATTAAAATAATGTCCAATCAAAATATTTTCTGATGTTTGAAAAAATGGAAGCCCAATTGCCAACACCAAAACAGAACAAAAATATGGAATTAATATCTGCTTATTGCTCAAATAAAACAAAACGGAGCAAGTAATCATATTGACCATAAAAGCGATGAGTTCTCCATATAGCTTCTGATCCATCAAAGATATTACGCTTCCCCAGGTCATCATCATTGTTGCGTAGATAATTTCAACGTGCTCCAGCTGTTTTCTTTTGTGCGCCGCAAGTTCCCTTGTATCCTTATATTTATAAATACATGCCAAAAATAAGCCATTCATTAAAATCATCACAGCGTACATCAAAAGATATCCATTGAACCAGAAGCTGGAACTCACTTTCAAATAATAAGAAACCTTATCTATGATAATATAAAGAGATTCCAGCACCATGATGGCCGTCGCGAGGATCTTCCCTCTGTAAAAATTTTCCGCCAGTACAGTTTTTTTAAATTCGTCTTCCTGGCATTTCGGGACTGGACAATCTTCAAAAAAAGAGCGCTTTACTTTCATCGAATCACGCCTCGATATTTCAGTAATTTGATTATCGCAAAAATTCAAATCCGAGCTTCCAATTATATCCTATTTCTAATCTCATGAAAATACTCCTTTAATTGGAAGTTAACATTATCATACTTCCAGCGAAATCATATTGCAAGATTTGAAATAAAAATAGGCGATTTAATCTAAAAATGCCAAAACATTTGCATGATTCTGTAAGAAATCCTAAAGCGAAAAGGCTCGAAAACATTTTTTGCCGGCCTTGGGGAAATATGATATATTTAGCCAACGGATCGAAACTGAGGAGGGTAGGCAATGTCTTTTACAAAAAGCGACCTAATTGGGTTTGCGGTGGAATTTACCGAAACATCTCCGTTTAATTGCGTCTCCGCGGAACTTGCTATTTCCACAAGTCTTGTAGGCCTGCGCTTATTTGATGCTCCCATTTTGGGATTTACCCAGGCGGAGGATTCCCTTTTTCAGGATTTTCAGCGTCCACATATCGTCGGCGAACATTTTTTACCGCCTAGAAGCTGGCTTCCGGGGGCAAAAAGCGTCCTCTCGTTTTTCCTTCCTTTCTCGGATTCCGTCAAAACCGCAAATCTTGCAGACCCAATCTGGCCTGCTCCGGAATGGCTGCACGGAAGGATGGAGGGGCAAGTCATGGTACGCGGCCTTTCCCTCTTCCTAAAAGATACGCTGGAACAAGCGGGGTATCCCACTGTTATTCCCTCCCTAGACGCCCGATTTTGGAGTAAGGAAGCAGCATGCTTCACCAGCAATTGGTCGGAACGTCATGTCGCCTACGCCTGCGGCCTCGGGACTTTTGGTTTATCCGCAGGGCTGATTACCCCAAAAGGCATGGCGGGTCGTTTTGGCAGCATTGTCACCTCCCTGCCGCTTCCTCCAGACCCCAGGCCCTATCAATCCTATCACGAATATTGCATTGCATGCGGGGCATGCGTCCGCAAATGCCCTGTGCATGCAATTTCTTTGCAAACTGGAAAAAATCATGCGCTGTGCAGCTCTTTTTTAGAAAAAACAAAAGTAAAATTTGCTCCCCGCTATGGCTGTGGAAAGTGCCAAGTTGCAGTTCCCTGCGAATCTTGTATTCCCCGCTGGAAAAATCGCGGCAAATCCAGCCTTTGATCCACAAAACAAATTCCGGTTGGTTATGGACTTGTTTTTACAAACATCAAACTAATAGGAATCATCCTAGTAAATTTGCTCCATTTCTGGTATAATAACTATAGGTTGAAAGAAACCTTGGCTGTAGATTAAAGGAGGTACAAAATGGAAAAAATTATTATGGGCATTTCTTTGGGACAGAGGATGCAAACCGTTTTGGATGTGCAGAATATTTTATCTGAGTTTGGCTGTTATATCCAAACCCGGCTTGGTTTGCATCAGACATCAGAAGATGCATGTTCCAATCATGGTCTCATTCTAGTTGAATTTCTCAACAATACCAAAGACAAAGCAATTGAAATGGAAAAAAAGCTTTCTAAAATTGCCGATATTCAAGTAAAAACAATGGAATTTTAGTGAATGAATCGCATTCTAATGGACTCCCGCAGGCAGACCCGTAAAAAACGAGATCAAAGCAATGCTTTGATCTCGTTTTCATCGCAGGAAACAGAATAATAATTCATCTACCGCTTTAGATAAGCCTCTGTTCCGGGCTATCCGCCCGCCTGGGAAACAGCTAAAAATAAAGGAGAGCAAAAAGCTCTCCTTTATTTTTAGCTGTTGACTATCCAGCATGATTTATTTTTTCATTAAAGGGAAAGACCCATCTTTTCATCTTTAAAAATACGCTCATCCATCAGCTTCACATCTTTAATAATGGGCTTAAACTCCATCAATGCCAAAACATCTTTTTCAAGATCAATTCCGGGGGCAATTTCTTTCAGCTCAACACCTTCAGGAGTCAGCGCGAAGACGGCTCTTTCGGTAACGTAAAGGACGGGCTGGCCAACCTTGGCGGCATACTCGCCGCTAAAGGTAATCTGTTCCACATGATTCAGGAACTTTTTTACTTTTCCCTCCTGCTTAATAATCAACTTACCGTTATCCACGCCAATTCTCAGGCCGCCCGTAGTAAAGGTACCGCAATAAACAACCTTTTTGGAGTTTTGTGTGATGTTTACAAATCCGCCGCAGCCGGCAACTTTTGGCCCAAATTTGCTGACGTTGATGTTGCCGACTTTGTCCATCTGCGCCAGACCTAAAAACGCAACGTCAAGGCCGCCGCCGTCATAAAAATCAAATTGATAAGGCTGATCCAAAATGCAGTCGGGGTTCACAGCACCACCGAAATCGCCAGCTCCACAGGGAATTCCGCCGATCGTACCCGCTTCGGTAGTCAGCACCATGCCCTCCAGGCCTTCTTCCGCAGCCACGGCGGCAACACCCTCCGGCATTCCGATGCCCAGATTGGTAATGGCATTCGGAACCAATTCCATGGCGCTGCGGCGGGCGATAATTTTCCGCTCATTCAGCTTCATTGGCTCCAGGTAAGAAACAGGAACACGCACTTCGCCGCTCATTGCGGGGTTGTAAACGGTTTCATTTCCCATCAAATGATTATCAGCTTTCGCCTTTACCACAGCGTCAACATAGATGCCGGGGAGGTTCACGAAACGGGCATCCAATGAGCCGTATTCCACAATCTCCTCCACCTGAACAATGACCTTGCCGCCAGAGTTTTTGGCTGCCTGAGCCATGGCCAGATTTTCAATGGTAACAGGTTCTTTCTGCATGCTGCAATTTCCTTGTGTATCTGCATAGGTGGCACGCAGGATGCAAACGTCAATGGGGAACGCTTTATAAAGCAACTTTTCCTCCCCCATAATGTTGATGAGCTCTACTACGTCGCCCGCATCTTTTGCCTTCTGGTTGAGCTTGCAGCCTTCCACACGGGGATCTGCGAAGGTATTCAAGCCAACATTCGTAATCACGCCGGGACGGTGGCCTGCAATTTCACGGTACAACTGCGCAATAACGCCCTGCGGCACGTTATAGGCGGCAATCTTATTATCCAGGATCAGCTTTTGAACGGCGGGAGCCATGTTGAAGTGTCCAGCATAAATTTTGCCGATGATGCCCTCATAGCCCAAGTGGTTCATGCCGTTGTCTTTCCCGTTGCCCTGCCCGGCACAATGAACAATCGTCAAGTTGTTGGGATTGCCGGTTTCCAAAAACTCGTCCCGAATGGCGATGAGCATTTCTTCCGCCCGCATAAGGCCGATGAAACCCTCAATGCCGACCGTGGAGCCGTTTTTGAGGTAGGTGCGAACAGCTTCCCTGGCAGTCATGATTTTAACCATAATTCTTTCCTTCCTTCTATAGATCTATAAAATGAAACCATAAAAACATGCAGGTGAAAACATGGATAAACGGTGCGCAAAAGATTGAATCAATGCTCTTCCTAATTCCGGCTTTTCCCCGCAGCCTTTCCATAACATAGGAGTTCCTATTTACAGAAAATGAGAAACCGGATAGAAAGCCGCACTTATGCAAGGCCGCGAGCAGCCTCACTATTCTTTCTTCCGGTTCGCCACACAAACCAAGCCCCCTTCCGCCCAAACTCCCTTTCCACGGGAGCGTGCGGGGAGGGGCTGGAAAAAATGACATCAATTTTATTGCTACCATATTCTCATGATTATGTCTAATTATAGCACAAAAAAACCGGTTGTCAAGGTCAATTTCACCATCAATAAGCCCTATTTGGTAATTATTCTGCCCAAAACCTCATCTAAGATTCTTTTTTCCTTTTCATTCATTTCGCTAAAGTTTTCACCGGAATCGTGATGTTTTTCCATTTTCAGATTTCGTCTGCATCCTTTTTGCATAAAATCGCCTGGCCTCCAGTGCTTTCCTCCCGCCAAATTCCTTCGTTTGACCGCCGCATTGCTCCGCGCGCCGGGCGGTTCCCCCCAAAAGCCAAATGCTTCCCGGCCCGCATCGGGAACCGGGAAGCACAGCCAAGGGAAAACATTATGCCTTTCCGTTGCAGCCCAAAACATGAACCAGCTTGTGTTTCACAGCGGCGCGAATGTTCTCCCGTGCGGGAGAAAGATATTGCCTGGGATCAAAATGATCCGGGTGCTCCGCCATATGCTTCCGAATTCCCGCCGTCATGGCAAGGCGCAAATCCGAATCAATATTAATTTTGCAGACGGCCATCTTGGCGGCTTCCCTGAGCATTTTCTCAGGCACGCCGATCGCGCCCGGCATATTTCCTCCGTTTTCATTGATAATCGCCACATATTCCGGCAGAACGGAAGAGGCGCCGTGCAGCACAATGGGAAAACCGGGCAGGCGGCGGCCCACTTCTTTTAAAATGTCAAAGCGCAGCTGAGGCTTTTGTCCCGGCTTAAATTTATAAGCGCCGTGGCTGGTTCCAATAGCAATGGCCAAAGAGTCGACACCGGTGGCGCGGACAAATTCTTCCACCTGTCCCGGATCGGTATACGATGAATCGGCAGCGGAAACATGCACATCGTCCTCAATGCCGGCCAGACGGCCAAGCTCGCCTTCCACCACCACGTCTCTGGCATGTGCATAATCCACAACCTGTT
>JAQVYO010000062.1 GCA_028708585.1 Oscillospiraceae bacterium | reverse complement strand
TGGAAAGCGCTTTTGGCCACCTACGCTGTCGGATTTTCGTTTAATGTGATTCACGCCGCTTCCACCGTCGTCTTTCTGTTCTTCCTTTCCGGACCCATGATTGAAAAACTGGAACGCATGAAAATCAAGTATGGCATGCTGGACACAGGAATAAACCTGCAAAATTGACTTGAAAAACGCGCATCGATGCTGCTTCATACGCGGAAATCGAATGCAGTCCCATTCCGCGCTTATTTCTCATCACCGTCTTTTTTCTGTTCCCGTAATAGTTGAACCGATATGCGGTTGGCCGCGGAAATACTGTTCGGTGTAACCACGCAATCCAAGGCAACGATATGAACTCCGGCTCTCTCCGCATTCGCCAAAGCTGCGCCGAAAGCCGGATGGGTCTCCCAATTCGGTTCAAAGTACCGTGCGCCACTCATCTGGATAATAAAGACAATGTATGCGTCAAAACCGGCCTGCACACAGGATGCCAATTCCTTCAAATGCCGGACGCCTCGCTCGGTGGGGGCATCCGGGAACCGGACGACGCCGTTCTCCTCCAGCGTAACGCCTTTCACTTCCACAAAGAGGCGGCGCCCATCCGCTTCCATATAAAAATCCAACCTTGAAGCGCCAAAACGGTATTCCGGCTGCATCAGTGTGATTTTTTGGAACAAACCGCCGGACCAAACCCATTCCGCAAAAATTTTGTTGGGCGCAGCTGCATCGATGTTGATAAGCTGGTCCCCTTTATAAACGGAAATCAGATCATACCGGGTCTTACGGTTTGGCGCATCGGCTTCTTGGACAAAAACATCCGCCCCGGGTATCAGCAGTTCCCGGCAGCGGCCGGTGTTTTTCACATGGCAAACTGCGCATGTTCCGTTCAGTTCAACATGAGCAATGAACCGGTTGGGTCGGTCTCGAAAAACCGCCTTTTTTATATTGGCATATTTCATCCTTTCCCCTCCTTCATTCCTTTTTTCATTGTAACATGTAATATATCTGCTGCGGCATACATCAGGATCCGGCTTGCGCATCTGCGCGCAAACCGGATCCTGATTGGCAAACAGAGTCCCAATTTTAGTGTTTAAACGGACTTTTTCAGCATCTTTCTTCTCACCATACCTGCCACGGCCTTTCGCTCGCTTTTATTTAATATAATAAAATATCCAATAATGAATCCGATGGCAGCGGTAACAACAGAATTTACGAGCAAAGTAATCCAACCGGCTACAGGAAAATAATTCTGGATCACAAGACCGATAAAGGAAACGACTGCAACATTGCAAAACATAATACCGATATCAGGGAAAAATGTGTGCCATTTCATATTCAAATATTTTGCGGAATATGGAATGGTGTAAAACAGTTGACGAATCAGGCTGAATACCGAGCTTACGCCAGCAACTGCATAAATACCCCAATCGGTAAAGTGAAGCAGGGCAATCACAATCCCGGTGTTGAAGATCCCTGTCAAAAGCACCAAAATCGCGTTTGGCTTGAGCCGGTTGACCACGGTAAACACGTTATACAGGCACTGGGTTCCACCGGTAATAATCAATTGAAAGCACGCTAAAATCGACAAAATTTGCAGTTTGTTTGCATCCAGCGACGGCATCCACAGAGCATAAAACGGTTTGCCAAAGGCAATCAAAATCACGATGGGTATGGTGACGATGATACTGCTTATTTTAATGGCTTGCTTGAGCTCCCGTTTGAGCTCTCCCGCATCCTGCCTCGCATAGCTGATAGTCAGATTGGGAGCGAACACATTGGCCAGCGTCCCCGATAAACTGACAATAACCGTTGGTATGGTTTTGGAGACGGCCAAAATTCCCATTTCCACAGGATTAATCATAATATTGGTAATCAAAAGATCGAGCCCGTTCAGTAAAATCACACCGGCTTGATTAATGGAATTCCAAATCCCGGCGCATAAAAGCTCGATCACGACCTTAATGTCGAAGATTTTATATTGATATTTTATGTCCGGCAGCAGCATTTTTTTGTAATGATAAGCAAATGCGGTTAAGAACAGCGTCGCTGCCAGCGCAGCTATCCCAATATAAGATACGGTTGGCACAAAAAAATAGAACAGCAAAACGATGATTCCCATCCGAAGGATGTAGGATTCCATCGTTCTGAGCGAAGTCAGATATAATTTATTGGTGACGAATGTCGCCACATTCCAAACGTTAAACGCGGTATTAACTAGAAAATTCAAAAAGATGAATAAAAACAGAAATTTAACGTCCATCATCAAGTTCTTGGGTATCTGAATCAAATATTCCAGCTTCCAAATACAGATTGCCGCAGGAACAAAAATCAAAATAGCCGCTGCAATATTCCCGGTAAACACAGCGGTGTAATACTTTTCCGCACCGTTTCGATCCCCTTGATGATATTGAATGGTAATAAATCTGCTTGCCATTGAATTGAGCGCAATGGTAATCAAAGATGCATATGTAATAAAATTGTTTGCCAGGCTGATAAACCCATTGGCTTCAACCCCCAGTTTTTTTACAATAAATGGGGATAAAAAGAAATTGATGATAAGATTGAATCCGAATGCAATAATTCCGCTGATCAAATTGACCGTCAGCTGTTTTTTTTGTGACATTTCCTTCATAGAGGCGGATCTCCTTATGTTTTTTCCATCCTGCAGCAATGGAAGGCCTGCCGCATCATGATAAAGAGCCGCTCCCGGCTTTTGGCGGCTCCTCCTAAAGTTTTTTTCTGTAAGCAAATCAAACCGCTGATTTGCAGGGATTTTCTTATTATAGCACACTTATCATCATTTTCAATCAGGCTTCGCCCAGCTTCCAGGCAAATTCACCCGACCCTTGGACCGCAAAAAATTCATCTTCGGTCATACCCAGTTCATAAATTTGCTCCATACTGTCCGAAAGGATTAAAGATGTTGGAAGGGAGATACTCAAATGGAAGGAATAAGATCAACAAAATTGCAGCGAAGCAGCCTCCTCAAACAAATCGCTGCTTTAATAAAATGAAAAGGTTTCCTTGTCAGCTTTTCTGATTATAAATAGTAGGATGTGTTTTTATCTATTTATTCCAACCGCGAAATAAACTGAACTATGGAGAATGAAGATGCAAAAAATTAGATCCATTTTAAATTCCATTACACATAAAGATATCCGCCAGTTTATGAGTTAAATTGTGGTGGGCGGTACCGCAACACTGGGGGAATGGGGGCTGTTTTTCTATTTTGTCTATCCCCTCAAATGGAATCAAAATATTGCCCTCGTGGTCGCATACACCGTTTCCACCCTTGTAAACATGTTGATGGGACGGCTGCTAACCTTCCGGCATGCAAGCGTCGTTCATAAAAGCAGCAGCCGCACACGCAACCTTTTAAAAGAAACTTCGCTGATTTACTTGGTCAGCGCAGCGGGGTGCATTTTGAACGTTCTGCTTCTGAATCTTTTTACGAACGCATTCCAGATAAATTCCATGCTGGCAAAAGTTCTGGTTACTGGACTGATGCTGTTTGTCAATTACCTTGCTAGGAAACTTGGAATCTACCGGGAGGTTAAGCCCGCTCAGCAGTAAGGAACTCTTATGCAAAGTGCAAAAGGAAAATCAAGCCCCAAAAACGGCCTGTTTTTTCCTTTCTATGAAACAGCTGCCGCTTTTCCCTTCAGAATATACCTGATTTCACCTCCCAACCAGATGATAAGCGGGAGAATCAATTCAAAAATTTGGGCCAGGTAGCTGTATGTCTTTTTCCAATTCAGCAGCGAAGTCGCACTGGGAAAAAACATAAGGCCTACCGTTATCATAATGAATCCCGCGGGAAAAGCCATGGTCTTGTAATCTTTTAAATGAAAAAATTTGCCCATTCCGGTAACGGCGGCATACTGGCAAAAGCTCGTTTTGGCAAATATGGTAGTCATATAATTGATGGCGATCAAAATCTCAAATCTGGAAAAAAAGTTGCCCAGGCTCACTGTGCCGACGGCCTCGTAACTGGGATAGCTGGCCGCAAAGGATGTTGGGCCAAGGATGAATAAATTTCGCAGACTAATTACAAGAAGCGTCATCAGGGCAATTAACGTTCCGGTAAAAATAATTTTCCTTGGTTTATCCGTTTTTTTTAAGGATCCCAGCACCGTTAAAAACATCACGGATTCCGCAAAGGGGTAGGAATAGATGGAAAATGCGCCACTCACGATGTTTTTCAGGCCCGAACCGCCAACCGGCTTTAGATAATTAAAATCCATTGCATTGATACTGATAATAGAAGTGGCCACAAGAGTGAAAACAAAAAATGGAAACAAAAATTGGCACCATCGCCCAAAAGGTTCTATGCCGCATTTTGTCATGACCGTGCAAAAAAGCATAAAGAATACCATAAAAACAATTTGGGGCGTCTCTGGCAAGGAAGCCGTATGAATAAAGTCTACCAAAATCTTTAATATGGTTCCGCCCAGAAAGAGCGCATAGCAAATATATAGGAAAACAATGGCCCTGCCGAAAACTTTTCCGAATATCTCCATTACAATATCGTAAAAGCCCCTGCCCGGGTATAGGCTGGTAATTCTGAGATAAAGCAAAAAAACCGGCAGATACATCGCATACCCCAATAATAGGGAGATCCAAATATCCTGCTTAGACTCCGGGGCCAGCCCAAATATTCCATCGCCCAACAAAAACATGACCAGGATATATCTGGCTTGCTTCTTAGAAATGATTTCTTTTTGCATCCGATCCACCTCATGAACTGATCCAGCCGCTTATCCAGTGGCGAATAGAATTGGCCGGGTTTACCTTTATAATTCCCCATCCGTTCAGAAAATGAAGTACCAACGTTAGGATAAAGATGGGCAAATAGATCCAAATTTCTTTCACGCTCTTTTTTTTTATTAAAGGAAATAAATCAAAAATGAAAATCATCGCATAGAAACAAAGGCAAATTAAAAGATAAGTCAAAATATCACCTACATAACCTTTGATTGCAGAATACCCGCATTTTGAATGCTCACGCTTACGGTTACATCCGCCGGAAGGGTTTTAAATTGTTCTTCCCAATTAGATTGTACCGTTTCCCAGTCTTTTGGGTTGTTTTTATATATTTTACTTCCGAAGCCAAAGATATCGCTTCCGTATGCCGACTGCACCGTTTCAATAGATTTTTTGACTGATGCTTGGATTTGACTTTCCGCGCTTTTTTCAATCTTTTTTAGCGCATCTTCGCTCCCATAATCTTTCTGGGTGTGCATTTCATAAAGAGAGCATTGTATTTTTAGATTGACCCGCATTTTAGTATTTGCCCCCTCAAAGACCGGTTTTATTTCCGCCTTGCTTTCCTGGATTTCTAATGTTGCAATCTGATCTTTGCCTTGTTTTACGAGAACCAGCCCACCTTTTATTTTTCCGGTCACAAACATGAAATTTCTGCTTTCCGTATCATCCAGAAATCCGACCAGCTTATCTTTTTGAAAGACCGCCATCCCATCCAAACCAGCTACCGGCTCGTTCATATTGGTTAAAACGCTTACTGCCGGCAGGGCAAGAGAGATTCCAGGTTCATTTAAGGTATTATTCACCTGATAAAGCTCAACATAAGGGATTTTTGACAGCGCCCTGCCGTTTTCCATTAATGCTTCATATAGGCTGCTGGAGTTGATCTGATTTTGCAATCCTTTTTGCTGGATGATTTCCTGCGCGGTATTTTCTTTTGATATGGCGATTGCGATATCTTTCCGCAATTCATGATCCCGGAGCATCCAATCCAAAATGGGCGCAAGGTCTTTTTCGGCCAACTGTTTACCAATGACAACCAAAGTACTGTCTCCAAAATATAACCTTTTATCCGTTTTCTTTACCACATTTCTAGCCGCGTCAAAGATGGTATCCCCATCCGCCTCGATCAATTGGGATTTTGCCGAATTACTCTTTTCTTGTTTTGCATCCAGCACATCAAAAGTTACATGATAATTTGATCCGTTGCTTCCACTGTCCACCGCGAAACCGGAAACAATGGACAAGCTCTCCACTTCACGATAATTCCAGCAGCCGGAAAAAAGCATCAATTGCGCGCAAAGCAAAACAATGAGGAATATTTTCTTGTTTTTCATTCCGGATCACCATCCGAACTGCTCCTTTTCCGGTCTCTGGACATAAACATGGGCCTTTTCAGCATGTCCCACCAAGGAGCCCTGATGACAAGATCTTCTTCCATCACCATAACGCCCTCTTCCTTACTACCTAAGATGGGGATTCCAAAGGAACGAATGGTAAAAAGATGGATAATCATGAGCAGTATTCCCAACGTATAACCATATAGCCCGATGATAGAAGATAAAATTAACAATCCAAACCGCATATAGATGATAGCACCTTTGATTTTTGGCAGCATAATCCCCGTAATTCCGGACAGCGCCACAATGATAATCATGGGAGCGCTGATGAGCCTTGCGTCTACCGCGGCTTGCCCGATCACCAAGGCGCCCACAATGCTGAGCGCCTGTCCGATCCCCTGGGGCGTTCTCAAGCCTGTCTCTCTTAAAATTTCAAAAACAATCACCATGAGAATTGCTTCCAGCACCGTTGGCAGTGGAACGCCGTTACGCGCCGTTGAAATGCTTTGGACCAAATTAACCGGCAACAGTTCCTGATGAAAGGTTGTAAGAGCAACATAAATTGCCGGAATGCTAATGGAAAGCCAAAAACCAAAAATGCGAATCAGCCTGCTGATGGATGCGTAGTAATAATTTAAATAATAATCGTCATTGCTTTGAAAATTTTCTATAAAAAGATACGGCAATGTTAAAACAACCGGCGTACCGTCGAGAAACAAGGCAATTCTGCCCTCCAGCAACTTTGCCGCAACCACATCCGGCCTCTCTGTGGAACCAATTGTTTTGAATGGAGAATAAGGGGCGTCTTTTATAAATTCCGCGATATAATTGGAATCTAGCACACCATCTAAATTAAATTTTTTTAATCTTCTTTTCAGTTCCCAAAGAATTTTTTTTTTACCAAAGGTTTGACATAGCAGATACACCCCCTCGTTTTGGATCTGGTCCCAAAGCGGTTAAATTCTATGCAGAGTTCTCTTGTTTGCAGCCTTCTCCGCAGCATGGAAAGATTCTCCATCAGCGATTCGTTAAATCCTTCTCGTGGACCTCGCATCACTTTTTCGTTTTCCGGCTCGGTCGTCGCTCTGGTCGTCCATCCTTTTGTATTTAAAATTAATGCCTGGTCACTTCCGTCCGCCAGAAGGACGCTGTCTCCGTATAAAACAGCCTGTTCCATTTCATCCGGATCGGATGTCAATTCCACATCGTTGGACAGGACAATCTTTTTTTTAATCATATGGATAAAATCCGGGTTTTTTTCTGTAATTTTGCACTGATATTCTATAATCGGTTTTAAAATATAAGCATCGATCTGCTGGCTGTTCACCATACCATCCATATAAACCAAGCAGCATTTCATCAAAGGCTCTACTTGGTTTTCAAAAGAACGCACCACCAGCGTCTCATCATTGCGAAAATCTTTTTGTATTGACCGAACATTTTCATCAAGCTTTTTTGTGAAAGAGTCCAATTAGAATCACCCCTATATTATTAGAACCATTTTTTCAATATTCTATAGCTGTTATCTTTTTCCTTTCGCCGTGACAGCCGGCCAGCGTCATTTTTGAGCGCCGGAAACGCTCATAAATCGTGCAAAAAAATCCTCCATGATGGGAAACCTTGAGATCAGCACCAAAATGATCTATAATAGGTTAGAACAATCATGGAGGTATTTTTTTATGACAATTTTTTATAAATTAAATGGAAGTCTCTATGTAAATGTAACCAATCGCTGCCCTTGCAGCTGTACGTTTTGCATTCGCCGGAACGGCCCTTCCGTCGGCGATGCGGACACGCTGTGGCTGGACCACGAGCCTACGCTGGAAGAAATCAGATCGGCATATGAAACATGCGATACAGCTGGATGCCCGGAAGTAGTGTTCTGCGGCTACGGAGAACCGATGGAACGGTTGGATATCGTTCTTGAAACCTGCAAATATTTGCGCCGGAAAAGTACGATGAAGATTAGAATCAATACCAATGGCCTGTCCGACCTCATCAACGGAAAGCCCACCGCTCATCTGCTCAGCGGACTGGTAGACATCATATCCATCAGCCTCAACGCTTCCAACCCAAAGGAATACGCAAGGCTAACCCGCTCTCAATTTGGGGAAGCTTCTTTTGAAGCCATGCTGAACTTTGCAAAAGACTGCAAGAAATTTGTTCCGCAGGTGGTTCTAACGGTGGTGGATGTCCTCTCCCCTCAAGAAATCGCCGCCTGTCAGCGTATTGCGGATGAAGCCGGAATGCCCCTGCGGCTC
>JAQVYO010000061.1 GCA_028708585.1 Oscillospiraceae bacterium | reverse complement strand
GATCTGTGCATGATTGATCATATTCCAGACTTGATTTCCGCCGGGGTGGACAGCTTGAAAATTGAAGGACGGGCAAAAACCGCCTATTATGCCGCGGTGATTACCAATGCCTACCGTATGGCCATTGACCAGGCCGTGAGGGGGGAACCGTTGGACCCGGTGATTCGGTCGGAAGTGGATAAAGTCAGTCACCGGCATTATGGTACCGGCTTTTTCTTTGGGCGGCCGGATAACGGGCAGTATTATGATCATTCCAGATATCTCCGGCCTTGGAGTGTTGTAGCATATGTAACAAGCTGCGATCCGGAGGGAAATGCCGTGCTGACCCAGCGCAACCGCTTTTGGAAGGGCGACCGGCTGGAGCTTCTGTGCCCGGGAGAAAAGCCGGTTTCTTTTACTGTCGCATCCATGCGAAATGCAGCTGGGGAAGAAATTGAGGCCGCGATCCATCCAGAGATGGCAGTGCGCCTCAAACTGCCCCGGCCGGCGTCGAAAAACTCGATCCTGCGCAGGCAAAATGAGGCATCCAAACATTTTTGACCTTGTATGGAGAAAAAGAGTGGGAAATAGACTATAAGAGGTATGAAACTCATCCTTTTTTGAGAAAATCTGTTTACTTTGTATCGTTTATTGTGATATAATTCAAAAGTTCTTATTTATCGTCAAGGAAGACGGTCTGAGACAAATCTTGATATCTAGCCATGGGCCTATCTTGAGGGGGTGTTTACCCCCTCAAATGTATAAGGCTTTTCCTTATTTTTAAGCCGGATGTTCCGGCTGATCTGCCGTTTTTTGTGCGGCTGATTTCTAATTTATTGCATCATTGTGCATGGGATTCTGGAGGGGTCATCATGGAAAAAAAGGGATTAAATGAACTGCGGGAGGAGTTTTTGTCTTTTTATGAGAGCAAGGGGCATCTGCGGCATCAATCCTTTCCTCTTTTGCCTCAAGGGGATAACAGCCTGCTGCTGATCAATTCGGGGATGGCGCCGTTAAAGCCTTATTTCTCCGGAGAGGTTACGCCGCCCAGGAAACGGATGACCACCTGCCAGAAATGCATCCGTACGCCTGACATTGAGCGCGTGGGGAAAACCAGCCGTCACGCAACTTTTTTTGAAATGCTGGGAAATTTTTCGTTTGGAGACTATTTTAAGCGGGAAGCCATTGCCTGGGCTTGGGAATTCATTACCAAGGTTCTAGGAATTCCGGAAGATAAGCTTTATGTTACCGTCTACCTGGATGACGATGAGACTTATGATATCTGGACTAAGAAAGTGGGAGTAGATCCGTCTCATGTGTCTCGGCTGGGCAAGGAGGACAACTTTTGGGAGATCGGGGCCGGGCCATGCGGCCCCTGTTCGGAAATTTATTTTGACAGAGGGCCTCAATACAGCTGCGGAAGCCCCGACTGCAAAGTGGGCTGCGACTGCGACAGGTATGTGGAATTCTGGAACTTGGTGTTTACCCAGTTCAATAACGACGGCAAAGGGAACTATACCGAGCTGAAACAAAAAAACATTGACACAGGGATGGGACTGGAGCGCCTGGCCTGTATCATGCAGGGGGTGGAGTCCCTCTTCGACGTGGATACTGTGATGAATATTACAAAGCACGTCTCCGAAATTACGGGGGCCGTTTACGGGCAGAGCGACAAGACCGATGTCTCTCTCCGGGTGATTACCGACCATATCCGTTCTACCACCATGATGATCTGCGACGGCATTCTGCCTTCCAATGAAGGGCGCGGATATGTGCTGCGCAGGCTGCTGCGCCGGGCCGCCCGCCATGGATGCCTTTTGGGAGTTAACCGCCCCTTCCTGTATGAAGTGTGCCAAACCGTGATCCGGGAAAGCGCCGAAGCCTATCCTGAGTTAAAAGAAAAGCAGGATTACATTACCCGTGTGATTCAGATGGAGGAAGAGCGTTTTTCCCAGACCATTGATGCCGGTCTGAAAATTTTGCGGGATTTGACGGATGATCTCCAGGCGAAAGGAAAGACCATCCTGCCCGGCGGAGACGCATTTAAACTGTATGACACATATGGGTTCCCTATTGATCTGACCATTGAAATTTTGGAAGAAAAAGGGCTTGCGGTGAACCGGGAAGAATTTGATGCGCTGATGGGCCAGCAAAGGGCGAGAGCCAGAGCCGCCACCGCCGCCCTGGGCGATTTCGGCTGGGAAGGGCTGGACTTGGGTCTGGACAAGAAGAACAAGACGGACTTTACCGGATATCAGCATTTTCAAGAAACAGCCAAGGTGTTGGCCATCGTTGTAAACGGGGAGATCCGGGCGAAAGCGTTTCCCGGGGAGGAAGCGGTTCTGGTTTTGGATAAGACGCCGTTTTACGCAGAGGGCGGCGGACAGGCGTCCGACCAGGGAACTATTGCTGCTGGGGACGCGCTGGTGCGCGTTGCCGGTGTGCACAAATCCCGGGATGAAAAATGGATGCATTCCGGCAAAGTGGAAGGCGGACAAATTAACGTAGACGATACGGTGGAAGCCAAGATCGACCCGGAGCGCCGCAAGGCGCTGATGCGGGCCCACAGCGCCACCCATTTGCTGCAAAAAGCGCTGCGCAATGTGCTGGGCGTCCACGTGGAACAGGCTGGTTCTTTGGTGGAGCCGGACCGGCTGCGTTTTGACTTTACTCACTTTTCCGCCATTACGCCGGAAGAGCTTGCGGAGGTGGAGCGGGAGGTCAACCATGTGATTTTGGAGGGTCTTCCCATCCGCGTGGACGAAATGAGCCTGGAGGAAGCCAAAAAGCTGGGCGCGATGGCTTTGTTCGGCGAAAAATACGGGGAGACGGTCCGGGTGGTCCGCATGGGGGACTATTCTATGGAACTTTGTGCCGGCACCCACTTGGACAATACCGCAAAAATAGGCGCTTTCCGGGTGATGTCCGAAGGTTCGGTTGCAGCGGGCGTCCGGCGCATTGAGGCGGTGATGGGAAAGGAATTTTTGCGCGAAGCAATCGAAACCGTAAACTGCCTGAGCCGGCTGTCCGGCATGTTGAAAACCGTCCCTAATCAATTGGGCGAACGGCTGGAACAGACGATGGCCGAATTGCGGCGGCTGCGGCATGAACTGGAGCAGGTAAAAGCGAAAGAGCGCGCGGGGGAAGCGGAACGGTATTTGGACCGGGCGGAACGGGTAGGCGGCCTAAAGCTGCTGCTTGCCCAGATTGACGATGCGGACGCAGACGGCCTGCGCAGCATTGGCGACGTCCTGCGGGACAAAGAGGAAACCATCGTGGCTGTTTTAGCTACAGTACGGGATGGAAAAGTAACTTTTCTGTCGGTTTGCGGTAGGGAAGCGGTGAAAAAGGGTATGCGTGCTGGAGATATCATCAAAAAGGTCAGCAAGGCGGCAGGCGGCAGCGGCGGCGGAAAGCCCGATTCCGCTATGGGCGGCGGACGGTTGCCGGAGAAGGTGGAAGAAGCTTTGCAGACTGCAAAGCAGGTTGTTGCCGAGACGCTGAAGCAATCAATCCAAACGATTTAGGAGGGAATCGCCATGAATGACTGTTTGTTCTGCAAAATTATTGCCGGGGAAATTCCCGCCCGCAAAGTGTATGAAGATGAAACGGTTTTGGCCTTTTATGATATCGATCCTCAGGCGCCGGTGCATTTTTTGGTGGTACCCAAAGAGCACATCGCTTCCGCGGCGGCCATAACAGCGGAAAATGCATCTGTTGTGGGGTATATCTTCCAGGTGATTGCCCGCCTGTCCAAGGAAATGAAGTTTGAAAGCGGATTCCGGGTGGTGTCCAATATCGGGCTACAAGGAGGGCAGACTGTGCCGCACCTTCATTTTCATGTGCTGGCCGGCCGGGACATGACCTGGCCTCCGGGCTAAGACGGGCTTGGCCGCGGAGATGCAGCGCTGTATGCGGCAATCTCCCCGGGCGATTCGTGACGGCCTTATCGGGAAAAGCTTCATGGGGAGTTTCCCTGCTCCCGGCTGATATAGAAGGCAAGGCATTGTGCCTTTCGCGATACGTTAGGGCCGCGCGCTCCTGCCAGGGCGGAGAATGTCTCCGCCCTTTCTTGTGCTTTACGTGCTTTCATCAGATGGTTTTGTCCTTTCCCCTTGTCACTGTGTTTGCTGAGAGGAGCATTGAGATGCGGAAAATTATGATCGTGGCCCTCTCGTTTTCCGCCGCGGTGTTTTCATCGGTTTATTTTTTGCCTGCCAGATGGATTTTGCCGCTGATCCTTTGGGCGGCTGTTTGCGGGATAGCGGTTGTCCTGCTGCGAAAACGAGTTCCTGCTTATCTTGCGCTTCCGGCGTTTGGTCTTTGTTTCGGATTTTTATGGTTTTATGGATATCGCGCGCTTTTTTACGCTCCCGCTCAGTCTTTGGTGGGGAAGACGGAGACCTGCGAGGCTATCGTGCTCAATTATCCGCAGGCAACCCGGTATGGCGTGAAGGTGCTGATTCAAGTGGAAAGCGGCGCCGATCCTTTCGGAATCAAAACGGCGCTTTACGCGGACAAAGCATATGCGTCTTTGCGTCCGGGAAACCAGCTTTCCTTTTCCGCGCGGTTTAAGGCTGCCGACTGGATACGGGACGAGTCGGTGACCTATTATACGGCGCAGGGTGTTTTTCTCCTGGCAAATGCGAGTGGGAAAATAAAGATTTCCACGCCAGAGGCCACGCCTCCGCGTTTCTGGCCCCTGGCCTTTTCTCATACGCTGCAGGATGTGATAAATCGTGTGTTTTCTTCAGAAATATCCGGCTTTATCCGGGCGCTGGTCATTGGAAACCTGGATGGGCTGACTGGATCGTTTTCCGCCGCGCTATCCCGCACAGGGCTGTCTCATATGGTATCTGTGTCTGGGATGCATCTGTCCTTTTTGGTGGGCGTTTTGATGCTGCTGTCCGGCCGGGGCAGACGGACAGCGCTGATTGGAATTCCGGCGATTTTATTCTTTACGGCTGCGGTTGGAAATACGCCGGCAGTGATCCGGTCTGCGGTGATGCAGATCCTGCTGTTGATTGCACCTCTTTTACGCAGAGAGACCGATTGGCAGACTTCGCTTTCCGCGTCTCTGATGTTTTTGCTCCTGCTGAACCCATTTGCTGCCGCCAATGTCAGTTTGCAGCTGTCCTTTGGCTCCATGACAGGTATTTTATTGTTGTCACAGCGGATCAGCGCCGGAATGGCATGCCTGTTTCCAAAAGCCGCGCTGAAACGAAAATCTGTTTTTCGCGTTCCGATCCGTTTTGTCCTGGCGACGTTTTCCAGCAGTGTCGGCGCTATGGTGTTTACCATTCCCCTGGTTGCCCTTTATTTTGGTTCCGTTTCGCTGATTTCTCCTTTGGCGAATCTTCTGACACTGTGGGCCGTGTCCTTTGTGTTTGTGGGTGGTTTGTGCGCGGGGATTGCGGGCCTTGTCTGGCTTCCCGTGGGGAAGGGGATTGCTTTCCTTGTTTCTATCCCGGCGCGCTATATTTTAATAGAACTTCCTTTCCTCGCCAGTCTTCCGTTTTCCGCTGTGTATACCATGCATTTTTATACCAGGGCATTTCTCATTTTTGCTTATGCCCTTGCAGGTCTTGCCTGCTTTTGGCCGGGAGGGCAAAAACGTGTTTTGCTGCCTTTGTGCTGCGGCGTCTGCGGGCTTTGCCTTACGCTGCTGCTCAATTACATGAGTATGAACAGCGGGGCGCTGACGGCTTCCGTTTTAAATGTGGGGCAGGGGCAAAGCGTGGTGTTCCTGTCCCAAGGCGGCGCGGCGGTGGTGGATTGCGGCGGGTCGCAGGCGGAAAATGCCGGGGATATCGCGGCGGATTACCTGCAGGGAATCGGTATCACGCGAGTGGAGCTTTTGGTACTGACCCATTTTCATAGCGATCATGCAGGCGGCGTGCCTCAACTGTTTGAACGTATGCAGATTCGGAAAATTGCCATTCCGGATATCGATCCGGATAACCCCCTGCGCAAAGAAATTTTGGCCCTGGCCAAAAAAGAGGGAACAGAAGTCGATTTTGTCCGTCAGGACCAAGGGTTTGCCATGGGGAAAGCAAAGCTGACCCTATATGCGCCTCTGGGTACTGGTGGGGGAAACGAAGAGGGATTGACCATTTTGTGTTCCGCGGACGCATTTGATTTTCTGCTTACCGGGGATATGAACAGCACGGTGGAGCAGCGGCTGATCGAACACGGAAGCCTGCCCGATGTCGAAGTGTTGGTGGCCGGGCATCACGGATCCAAATATGCCACTGGAGACGCTCTGCTGAAGGCGGTACGGCCGGAAACGGCAATTATTTCGGTCGGATATAATACATATGGACAGCCAGCGGAAGAGACACTTGAACGCTTGAAAAAGGCGGGTGTCTTCGTTTACCGCACGGATACCATGGGAATGGTAACGGTCAAAGCGGGGGACAGGGGCAGTCCATCCGACAAAGCGGAGGCGAAACGATAGATCTGGCTTGCACGGCGGGAACGGCTGGCCGGAAATGAAAGTCCGCAGGCAGAAAACTAGGGCAGACCAGATCAGGAAGGTGGAGAAACCCAATGGCCGCAAGAAAAAAAAGAGATCCCTCCGCCCTCAATAAGCTGAAAAGGGACTTAAAAGAGGGAAATCTGGGACAGCTTTATATTTTTTATGGAGAAGAAGTCTACCTTCGGGATTATTATCTTGGCGAAATAAAAAAACAGCTGATTCCGGAGATGGAAGCGTTTAATTATCATAGGTTTGAAGGAAAAGGGTTGGCGGTTCGGGATTTGTCTGCGGCGATGGACAGCCTGCCGGTGCAAAACAACCGCACGATGCTGGTGGTGGACGATTATGATCTGTATAAATCCGGAGAGCGGGCAGAACTTCTGGCGCTTTTATCTGACATTCCCCCATACTGCTGCCTCATTTTCGTCTATGATACGATATCGTATCAGCCGGATGCGCGCACCAAGCTTTTTCCTGTGATACGGGATAAGGGGGAGGCCATTTCCTTTATTCGGCAAGCGCAGGGCGACCTTGTAAAATGGGTGCTCCGCAGGTTTTCTGCTTTGGGCCATGATATCGGGCCAAAGGAAGCGGAGTATTTGATTTTTATCGGCGGCGGACTGATGACAGGACTGATATCGGAGATTGAGAAGATCGGCGCTTACGTCTCCGGTCCCACAATAACGAAAGAAGACATCGATGCGGTAGCCGACCCGGTGCTGGATGCCGTTGTCTTTCAAATGACCGATGCCGTGGCAAAAGACGATATGAGCGGGGCTGCGTCCATTTTAGGGCGGCTGATGCGGATGCAGCAGCCACCAATTATGATTCTTGCCGTTCTGGGAAAACAAATGCGCCAGCTTTACTCCGCCCGCCTGGCGTTGGAAGCTGGGAAGGATGAAACATATCTGCAAAACATTTGGAAACTGCAGTCTTCCTACCCTGCCCGCCTTTTGCTTCAGGGCGCCCGCAGGTTTGATCTTCCCTGGTGTCGGAGGGCGGTGATCCTGTGCGAAAAGGCAGATTTGGAGCTCAAGCGATCTGGAATGCCGGAAAAAACGTTGCTTGCAACGCTTTTAATGCAGCTGGCCGCAGGGCCGCGGAAAGGGACTTAAACGATGCAGCGTATTCAGGAAGTCATTGTAGTGGAGGGGCGCTATGATAAGAATGCCCTTTCTCAGGCAGTGGAGGCCACAATACTGGAAACCAGAGGATTTGGCATTTTTTCTGATGAAGAAAAGATAAAGCTGCTTCGCAGGCTTGCAAAGCAGCGGGGAGTTATCTTGATGATGGACAGCGACGGAGCGGGTTTTCTGATCCGGAATTTTCTCAAGGGGGTGCTGCCTCGGGAAAACGTTCTTCAGGCTTATATACCAGACCGGTATGGAAAAGAAAGCCGCAAACGGCAAGGCGGGAAAGAAGGCAAGTTGGGTGTCGAAGGAATGCCGCGGGAGGTGCTGCTCTCAGCGCTGAAAAAGGCGGGAGCTACCTTTTTAGGGGAAGAAGCGAACCCTTCTGCCTCTGAGAAGATAACCAAAGCGGATCTATATGCCCTGGGACTTTCCGGGAGATCCGATAGCGCCCAGCGGAGGATGGACCTGCTGCGAAAGCTGGATTTGCCGGAGCATTTGAATACCAACGCGCTGCTGGATATATTCAATCTTTTGTATACTGCGGAAGAAATAAAGAAGCTGATCGAATAGCCTGCGAAGCCAGCCCCCAGCCGTTTTTCCGCCCTTTACCCGCGCTGTGTATTTTCTCATTTTCGTATGGTATCCTGCACAATCGCGGAGCCAAGGACCGTGACAAACAACACGGCCGTCGCCCCGTCCTGCATTTGGCTTGCGCATTGATAAAGCGGGTATGTGGATAGGTTCATCGGGCCAGCAAATACCAGAATCACCAGCGCGGAAGCCACCATGGAACATGCCAGAATCAAACCGCAGCGAAGTAAAAAGTAAGGCAATT
>JAQVYO010000060.1 GCA_028708585.1 Oscillospiraceae bacterium | reverse complement strand
TGATAAACAAAAGTGCCCGGGTATGCTGGCCGGGCGGCGCGTTAAGCATTCGCTGGGACGAAACGGATGGCCATGTCTGGATGACCGGACCTGCGGAAACTGTATTTGAAGGAGAATTGCCAGATGACCAAAATCAATGAAAATTATCTCAAGTTAAAGGGAAGCTATCTGTTTGCGGAGGTGGCCCGCCGGGCGGAGGTAAGCGCCGCCCAGCATCCAGACCGGGAATTGATTCGCCTTGGAATCGGTGATGTGACAAAACCGCTGGCTCCCGCCGTCGTTTCCGCTCTGCACAGCGCGGTGGACGAAATGGGCAAAGCGGAGACCTTTCGGGGCTACGGCCCTTATGAAGGATATGCGTTCCTCAGAGACTTGATTTGCGAACACGACTATCAATCCCGGCATATTCCCGTTGAAGCGGATGAAATCTTTGTCAGCGACGGAGCCAAGAGCGACTGCGGAAATATCGGCGATATTCTTGGCACGGATAATGTTGTGGCTGTATGCGACCCGGTTTATCCCGTTTATGTAGACACCAATGTCATGGCGGGCCGCGCGGGGGATATGGATGAAAATGGCCAATGGGGCCAGCTGATTTATATGCCTTGCTTAAAGGAAAATAACTTTACTCCCTTGATCCCCCCCAAATGCGCAGACATCATTTATCTTTGCTTCCCCAACAACCCCACCGGTGCCATCGCCACAAAAAAAGAACTAACCGCCTGGGTGGAATATGCAAAGAAAAACGATTCCCTGATTCTTTATGACAGCGCCTATGAAGCGTTTATCACCGACCCGGATATTCCCAGAAGTATTTTTGAAATTCCCGGCGCCAGGGAATGTGCCATCGAGTTTCGCAGTTTTTCCAAAACAGCCGGCTTTACAGGATTGCGCTGCGCATATACCATAATCCCAAAAGATTTAAAGCGAGGCGGAGCATCCCTTCACGACCTGTGGTTCCGCCGGCAGAGCACCAAATACAACGGCGTTCCTTATATTGTTCAGCGCGCCGCCGCCGCCGTTTATTCTAAAGAAGGCGGGGCGCAGATACAAGATACCATCTCCTATTATCATAACAACGCAAAAATCATTCGTGAGGGACTTCAGAAAGCCGGCCTTTCCGTATCGGGCGGCATCAACGCCCCTTATATCTGGCTTGAAACGCCGGATGGGATAAACTCTTGGGAGTTCTTTGATTTGCTTATGGAACGTGCCGGAGTGGTAACCACTCCGGGCGCTGGCTTTGGTCCTTCCGGAGAGGGATATATCCGGCTCACCGCCTTTGGGGAAACATCTGCGGCGCAGCGGGCTGTAGAACGTATTAGCAAAGCGTTTTAATGTCTTTCCGTAAACTGTAAAGGAGAAACACAGCATCCTATTACTTACGTGAAGGCAATGCTGTTGTATATTTTGGAGGTTCTTATGTGCGGAATTATTGGCTATATTGGCGAGGAAGAGGCCGCTCCCATTTTGCTGGACGGCCTATCAAAATTGGAATACCGGGGGTATGATTCCGCCGGCGTTGCCGTATATTCAAAAGACCAGGGCTTGAATGTTGTAAAAGCCAAGGGAAGGTTAGAAGTGCTCTCCCGCCTGGTAGACGGCGGGAAATCCGTTCATGGGACGGTCGGCCTGGGACATACCAGATGGGCAACGCATGGCCAGCCTTCTGATATCAATTCTCATCCTCATGTGAGCCATTCAGGTAAAATTGCGGTGGTACATAACGGCATCATTGAAAACTACGTAAAGCTCAAGCAATTTCTAATTTCAAAGGGCGTTGCCTTTGTTTCGGAAACCGACACGGAAGTTGTAGCTCAGATGCTGGAATATTATTATGAAGGCGATATTCTGGCCTCCGTAGCAAAGGTTCTTGCGCGGATTGAGGGATCTTATGCATTTGGGATCATATGCAGCGACTGCCCCAACCAGTTGATTGCGGCCCGGAAAGACAGCCCCTTGATTTTAGGCTTTGGAAAGGACTGCAATTTTCTGGCTTCTGACGTCACCGCCATTTTAAAGCATACCCGTGATGTCTGCTATTTGGCCGATGGAGACATCGCCGTTCTAAAGCAGGATCAGGTCACAATTTATAATGTTGATTTGGAACCGATTGAAAAGCCCCACAGCCATGTGGATTGGGAAATTTCCGCCGCTGAAAAAGGCGGCTACGAACATTTCATGTTCAAGGAGATTATGGAGCAGCCCAAGGCCGTCAGAGACACCGTATCTCCCCGCATCCGAGATGGAAAAGTGGTTCTGGACAGCGTCAATCTAACGGCCGACTATGTGCAAAACTTAAAGCGCCTTTATATCGTTGCATGCGGTTCTTCTTATCATGTGGGCATCGTTGCAAAGTACACGATAGAACGTCTGGTACGTCTTCCTGTGGAGGTGGCGCTGGCATCGGAATTCCGGTATTGCAATCCGCTTGTAGATGAAAACACGTTGGTTGTGGTCGTTAGCCAATCCGGAGAAACAGCCGATACACGGGATGCTATGCGGGAAGCGAAACGACTTGGCGCCCGGACATTGGCAGTAGTCAACGTAGTAGGCAGCACCATTGCCAAAGAAGCGGATGATGTGATCTATACCTGGGCGGGTCCCGAAATTGCCGTGGCAACCACAAAAGCTTACAGTGCCCAGCTGGCAGTCATGGATCTTCTGACCTTATATTTGGGCGATCTGAAGGGCACATTGCCCGCGCCCGAATATGACGCTATTCTGGGCGGCCTTCAGAAACTTCCGGAACAAATCGAGGAAATTCTTTCCCGAAAAGAAGACATTCAGTATTATGCGTCCTTGTATTTTAATAACCAGTCCGTGTTTTTCATTGGCAGAAATTTAGACTATGCCATAGGGTTGGAAGGATCTTTAAAACTGAAAGAAATCTCCTATGTTCATTCCGAGGCTTATGCCGCCGGAGAATTGAAACACGGAACCATTTCTCTCATTGAGAACGGGACATTGGTGGTGGCTTTGGCAACATACGGTACGCTGTTTGATAAGCTGATGAGCAACGTGGTAGAAGTCAAAACCCGGGGGGCCTCCGTTCTGGCCCTCACAACGGACAGCCGAAGGGTCCAGCTGGAAAAGGAAACTGCGAACATTCGTCCGGTAGACCATATTATTTCCATACCGGATGCCCATGAAATTTTACTGCCCAGCCTTGCGGTGGTGCCGCTTCAGCTTTTTTCTTATTATGTGGCCCTTTTGCGTGGCTGTGACATCGATAAACCCAGAAATCTTGCCAAATCGGTTACGGTGGAATAATCCGTTTCCCTGTTTGCCAGGCGAGGAAGACAAACGTTCTTCCTCGCCTTTTTACGCAACCAAAATGGAAACTTATGATCTGCTTCAGCACCTGCGGATACCGGTTTATCCATTTAAAAAATTTTATTGACAAACAGAAAGCAAAAGCATATATTGAACTTATCGAATGAACAGTTGTTCATATGATAATTTAATAAGGGAAGGTGCAACCATGCGGTTTGAACGGGCGGAGCATTGCGACTGTACCGTGATTCATGAGGACGCTATAAAAATGGTACAGGAAAAATTGCCGGAATACCAGCTTATTTACGAGGTTTCCCAATTATTTCGGACCTTCGGCGATCCTACCAGAGCACGCATTCTCTGCGCCCTGAAAGAAGCGGAGCTATGCGTATGCGATCTTTCCGCTCTTCTTTCCATCAGCCAGTCGGCCGTTTCCCATCAGCTTCGGATTTTAAAGGGAATGCGGATGGTAAAAAGCCGGCGAAACGGCAAGGTGGTCTATTATAGCCTTGCGGATGAACATATCGAAGCGCTCTTTCGCATTGCGTTTACCCATGTAACAGAGGAATGATCCAGCCAAATGGGATGGCCAAACACAGAAAAAACGGGGGTGTGCATAGATGAAGAAGAAAGTGGAACATACCGTAGACGAGATGCGGGTACATAAGAACTTCCGCCGCAAACCCAAGCACAGCCGCAGCTGCCCTGAGGCATCATCAAAATACCCCGACCCATGCGGTCCGGAAGATCTGGAGCGCGGTTACCGCCATGCGCAGCAGTCAAAAAAGGAGGGTGGCCAACAAGACAAGCATATCAGCTGCGGGTGCCGCTGCCATCAGGAACCCGTATTGGTTCACACGCATTCTGCACGTCAGGCGCACGAACACAATCAGGAACACGAGAGCGGATGCGCACATTGCTGCGAAGAAGAAAGTGTTGGAAGGGGGGAGGTGATGCGCCTCTCCATCTGCGGAGCTGCGTTTTTGTTGATTTTATTGCTTCCGGTTCCAGACCCTTGGCAGACCATCGGATTCTTGCTGGTTTTTCTGTTTTCAGGATATGAAACGCTTTGGGCCGCCGCAAAGAATATCGGCAGAGGAAAGCTGTTTGACGAAATGTTTCTCATGTCCATCGCCGGAATCGGAGCATTTTTTGCCGGCGAAGCGCCAGAGGGCGCCGCGGTAATGCTGTTTTTTCAAATTGGAGAGGTATTGCAGGGGTCGGCTGCCGGAAAAAGCCGCCGCTCCATTGCCGCACTGATGGATCTCCGTCCGGAAACGGCCCGGGTGCAGGAAGGGGAGATATGGAAGGTCATTCCTGCGGAAGATGCAGCAGTTGGTATGGTACTTTTGGTCTATCCCGGCGAAAAAATTCCTCTGGACGGCACCGTATTAGAAGGAGAATCCTTTTTAGATACTTCATCTCTAACCGGCGAGTCCTTTCCAAGGCGGACAGCGCCGGGAGACGCAGTCATGGGCGGATGTGTCAACCATGACGGCGCCTTAAAAATTCGGGCGGATAAACCGCTTCAGGAATCCGCTGTTTCCAAAATTTTGGAGCTGACTCAAGAAGCGTCTCAGCACAAAGCCAAAGAAGAACGTTTTATCACCCGGTTTTCAAGATCTTATACGCCGGCAGTTGTCTTCCTGGCCATTGCGGTTGCTATCCTGCCCCCCATATTTTTGGGCGGAGGGTGGATGATTTATCTGCGCCGCGCACTGGTTTTCCTAGTGGTTTCCTGCCCCTGCGCGCTGGTCATTTCTGTCCCGCTTGGCTTTTTTGCTGGAATCGGCGGCGCTTCCCGGCAGGGAATCCTAATCAAGGGCGGCAATTTCTTAGATGCTCTTTGCCGCGCGTCCACCGTTGTTTTTGATAAAACAGGGACCCTGACAGAGGGAATTTTCAATGTGACAGATGTTCGTCCAGTCCAAGGATCCAAAGAAGAGCTGCTTGCCGCAGCCGCTCAAGCCGAGGTATATTCCACGCATCCCATTGCGCGCTCCATTTTACGCGCGGCCCAGGAAAGAACGCTTCAGCCGGCAGATGAAACCGCGCAATCTCCTGATACAGTGGAAAATTATACGCAAATCCCTGGCAAAGGCGTAAAGGCCACCGTCGATGGCCATACCATCTGCGTTGGAAACCGCGCGCTCATGGAAGACCTAAGCCTTGTTCCAACTGAATCGCATCGGGAAGCGGATGAAACGCTTCTGCACATCGCCATGGACAACGTCTACATGGGAACCATTGCGTTATCCGACTCGCTGAAGCCGGACGCTCAAAAAGCCGTCGCCGGGCTAAAAATGTATGGCATCAACAAAACCGTCCTTCTCACAGGAGACAGGGCCGGGGCGGGGAAGGCCGCCGCCAAAGCATTGGGCATCGATGAAGTCTACACGGACCTGCTCCCGACAGATAAGGCAGAGCATGTAAAACGTTTATTACAAGAGAACGCGCCGGGCAATACCCTCCTTTTTGTTGGGGATGGCGTCAACGATGCGCCGGTGCTTTCCTTGGCGGATGTGGGGATTGCCATGGGAGGCTTGGGATCCGACGCCGCGATCGAAGCGGCGGATGTGGTGTTGGTTCGCGACCAGCCTTTCGGAGTCAATCAGGCACTGCATATCGCACACCGCACCAGGCGCATCGTCATGCAAAACATTTGTTTTGCCTTGGGCATAAAGGCAATTGTGCTGATTCTGGCATTCCTTGGAATCGCGAATCTTTGGCAGGCGGTGTTTGCCGACGTGGGGGTTTGCCTGCTGACCGTTTTAAACGCAATGCGCTGCCTTGCTCCTGTAAAGCGCATTTAAACGGCAAGTAACAAAAAAACAGAACAGGGAATAGGCTAAACCAAGATCAGACGCCAGGAAGGTTAGAATTAGAAAGGGAATGATCGATTTGGCCTTATCCGGATATGCGGAAAGGCCGGCATGCCCGCCGGCCTTTCCCTATAACCGCAATGCCGCGGTTGCCTATGCGCATAAGTGGGCGTATCAAAGAAACCCAGCTTATTATAATTATGATAAATTAGGGGGAGACTGCACCAATTTTGCGTCCCAATGTGTCTTTGCCGGCTCGGGCGTAATGAATAGCACTCCTGTATATGGATGGTTTTACTTCAATTCAAACCAAAAAGCCCCCGCCTGGACAGGAGTACCTTATTTTTATAATTTTATGACCAGAGCGAAGTATTCTTTTCTTCCAAGAGGGAAGTGCTCGCCCGGTCCGTTCGGCGTGGAGTCCGGCATGGAAGACGTTCTCCCCGGGGATCTGGTTCAACTTAATTTTAACGGAGAGGAATTTGGCCATACACCGGTCATCGTATCCATCGGCAATCCGCCTTCCCTTGCAAATATTTTGGTTGCAGCCCACACCTATGACGCAGATAACAAACCGCTTGCCGCATATGACGTTTTATCCATGCGATTTATCCACATTTTAGGAGTTTACCAAAAAATAAAATAAAAATTAAAAGCAAAAATAATAAAGCAAATTTCTGTTATTTGGGTCTTACCTTGGAAAGCGGATTGGCTTTAACTGCTACACGCAGGCCTTCGTTGTCCACATGGGTATAAATCTGGGTGGTATTTAAATTTTCATGCCCTAAAATCTCCTGCAACGTCCGCACATCCACGCCGTTGTGCAGCATCAGCGTAGCGGCGGTGTGACGCAGTTTGTGAGACGAATAACGCCCGGCATCCAACCCGGCCCGTAGAAGATATTTTTTGACAATTTTATGTACCGCAGCGGTACTGATACGTTCTTTGCGGGTAGTAACAAAAAAAGCATCCTTATCCACGCTGGGCAGGAGTTTTCGGACAGGTAAGTATGCATTGATGGCCGCAGTGCATGCATCGTTTAGATACAGGATCCGCACCTTGTTTCCTTTGCCCAGAATGCGGATAGAATCCGCCTGGATACCCGACAGATTCAGGCCCACAAGTTCCGAAAGCCGCAGTCCGCAATTGAGAAACAGGGTAAGAATGCAATAATCCCGTTCCTTATTGGCGCCCGAAACCGCGGAAAGCAAAGACAGGCATTCCTCTTCCGTCAAGTAGCGGGGAAGGTCCTTTTTTTGCTTTGGTGCATCCAAATTCTGAACGGGATTTTCCTTTAACAACTTGGCTTTTGTAGTCAAATATTTATAAAACGAACGGATGGAGGCCACCTTGCGGGCTCTGGTTGCCGCGCCCACACCATGAACGGGTGCGGCACTTCTGGGGTTCTTGACCCGGTCCCTGCCCAAATAGCTCATATATGCGTAAACATCCGTCAGCGTTACGGAAGATACCAACTCCACATCTACATCGGAAATAGAAATATCCTCAAGTTCCATATCTTTAGATGCGCTGCCGCGCAGGATCTTTAAAAAACGGAAAAAAGTGCGCAAATCCAGAAAATATTCATCTACCGTTTTGCGAGAGCTTCCACGTACCACTTCCTGATAGGTCAAAAATTCCCGCAGAATTCGGGGGGCTTCGCCGCGGTAATCTGCGTGACGCGCCGTTTCCGTTTCCGCACGATCCGCTTCGGCTCGATTTTTATTTTGATCGTTTGATCCTAAAGGTTCCAATTTCGATTCCGTATCTAACGTATCTGAAAGGATTGGTTCTAAAATTTCCGGTTTTTTGTTTTTGTATGAATCCGCCAATACGTCTCCAAACCTCCTTCCCTTGAAATCCTCCACCCTGTTGTCAACAAAATTTTTATTTTGTTGACTTTTTTCTTTGGAATTTTATTTCCCCGTTTTGCATTCTCAACCGCTTTCTAACCTCCCCCCTCTTCCTTCCTTTACATGATAGATATTTGATCATTATGGTACCATCTTCCCATCTTCCTGTCAAGAAAAATCCCATTTTTCACATTTTGCAATTGAAACAGCAATTTAAATGTTTGAAATATACGGATTTCCCAAAAATAAATTTTATTTTTGGGAAATCCGACAATTTCTTATTTTTCTTTTTTCTTATATGATGAATAATATGTAAAATTCATTGAAAATTCAGAGGTTTTGATATGAAATTTAAACTCATAATGATCGTCTGTTTGGCCGGTATCTTTCTTCTTGCCAAAAAATCGGTGCCTTTCGCTTCTGCTGCCGGGATCGTCTGGATTTTAGTTTATGTAAAGTATCATAAAAAGTCATAAACAACATCATTAGGAAGCACCCTCTAAGCATGTTTGATAAACGTTCCCTTGCCCTGTTTCTTTCATACTTTTCTTTTTTTGGGCAACAATATAATCGTCAAACCTCAATCACAACAAACCGTTTCATTTGTGTGAGGCTGCTTACGGAAAGGGGTCTTTTATTTGAGCCTGATAACCTGTACCAGCAACTGCATGTATCAGGAGGATGGCTGCTGTACTTTGGAACGAGCCGCCTCCAGCGGCGCCCCGTGCGGGGTGAAAGACTGCGTTCATTTTCTGCCGAAGCAGGGACCAACAGCCGCTCAGACGCCGGATGAAGTACCAAAATTCTAGAAGTACCAAAATTCTAATCGAACGGCATGAATCAAAGCCCATATGCATCCCTTTTATATTATAAAACCGCCGCCAGCGCTGCCTGCAAATTCCCAACAGGAATGATTTCCAGCCCTTCCGGCGGTTCTCCTTTCCATCGGGCGGGG
>JAQVYO010000059.1 GCA_028708585.1 Oscillospiraceae bacterium | reverse complement strand
TTGATTACCATTTATGCTGCCGCGACAGGGGAAAGCCCCGAATCGGTGGAAGCAAGATTTGCAGGGCAGGGCTACGGTGTGTTTAAGCCCGCAGTGGGCGAGGCGGTTGTGGAGCTGTTGCGGCCAATCCGGGAAAAGACCATGGAGTTGCTGCGGGATAAAGGCCAGCTGGAATGTTTATACCGGCAGGGGGCGGAAAAAGCCTCCGCCCGCGCTTCCCGCACCTTGAATAAGGTGCGGCGGAAAATCGGTTTTGCGGACCGCTGAAAACGGCATGCTGCCCCTTCGCGCTCGGAAGCGGAAACCAAAAGCAGGGTGGATGCCGGGAACTGCTTTGATATATACAAGAAAAATTGGATTGCGCGGCAAAAGGGAACGCCGCTTCCGGACGAAGCCGGAAAAATTCCCATCAATGAGGTGACTGCGCTATGACAGAAGAGCTTCGGATCATATCTATTACCGCCGTTTCCTTGGCGGTGGCTGCCATCGTATCGTTTGTATCGACTCCGGTGGTTAAGGCTTTCGCGCAGAAGGTAGGTGCTATTGACGTCCCAAAGGATAGCCGCCGTATGCATAAAGTGCAAATCCCGCGGCTTGGCGGACACGCCATTTATTTTGGGTTTCTGTTGACGGTTCTGGTGTTTGCAAATATCACGACGCAGATGCGCGGGATGCTGTTCGGCTCCATCGTGATCGTTGTGCTGGGCGTGATTGACGATATTATGCCCCTTAAAGCACTGCTCAAGTTTTGTGTGCAGATTGTAGCCGCATTAATTGCAGTGCTAAGCGGCAGCGTAATCCAGGTCATTTCCAACCCCAATGTGTTCAGCGCGCAGCCTTATTTGCCTTTGGGCGCGTTGTCCATTCCCATTACGGTTTTGTGGATTGTGGCCATCACGAACTCGGTGAACCTCATTGATGGACTGGACGGACTGGCCGTGGGCGTATCCACCATCAGTTCCCTGACGATGCTGGTGATTGCTCTGGCGGTCAGCGAAGGAGATACCGCTATTTTGATGGCGGCTCTGGCAGGCGGCTGCATCGGCTTTATGCCGTATAATTTAAATCCCGCCAAAATTTTTATGGGGGATACAGGAGCCACCTTCCTAGGCTATGTCCTGGCTGTTGTTTCCATTCAGGGACTCTTCAAGTTTTATGCGGTGATATCCTTCGCCGTGCCGTTTCTCATTTTGGGGCTTCCTATTTTTGACACTGCCTTTGCCTTTATACGCAGGCTTTCCAAAGGGAAAAATCCCATGGCCCCCGATCGGAGCCATGTGCATCACCGGCTGATCGATATGGGCCTGAACCAAAAGCAGGCGGTGGCCATTCTCTACCTGATCAGCGCTATTTTAGGGCTTTCCGCCGTGGTACTCACAACCAGCGGTGCCGTGAAGGCTATGGTCTTTTTTGTGGCGGTTTGCGTGGTGGGCGGCGTCAGCGCCCGAATGCTGTTTGTAAACGGCCATAAAGGGGAGGAGACGCAAAAAAGCCAGGTGCCTTCCCGCAAAACGGAACACTTGCCTCAGGAAACTCAAATACCGGAAGATCCGGCGCCATTTGAGCAGGCAGACACGAAATCCGAAACAGCAGGGGGAGAGCTGCCTCAAGGGATACCGTCCGGAGGCGAAGCCGGGGAACAAAATTCTGTCTTTTCCGGTGAAGCGGCGCGGCAACCCAAGACCGGAAAAGCCGCATCTGAAAAGAAAAAAGACCGAAAAACTTTTGAGGAGCGGAAAAACGCATGAAGAAAAAAATTCTCACGATTTTTGGCACTCGCCCGGAAGCAATTAAAATGGCGCCGCTGGTGCGTGCGCTGGAAGCCTCTTCGGAGTTCCAATCTGTCTGTTGCGTCACCGCCCAACACCGGGAAATGCTGGACGGGGTGCTCGATTTGTTTCAGATCCATCCGGACTATGATTTGAACATCATGGCTCCCCGGCAAAGCCTGTCCCATATTACCAGCCGTTGCCTTTTGGGGATGGATGACGTACTGGAAGGGTCCAAGCCAGATCTGGTGCTGGTGCATGGGGACACCTCAACGACCTTTGCAGGCGCCCTTTCCGCTTTTTATCACCAAACTCCCATTGGGCATGTGGAGGCTGGTCTGCGCACCTATGATAAATACTCCCCCTTTCCGGAGGAAATGAATCGGACCATGGTAAGCGCCCTGGCGGATCTGCATTTTTGTCCAACCGGGGCAAATAAAGCCAATCTGGAACGGGAACAGACCAGCGGGACCTTTTTTGTAACCGGGAATACGGTGATTGATGCTTTGAAGACCACTGTTGTGGACTCATTCCACTTTACCGATCCGATTTTAAATGAGCTGGATTTTGAGCATTTAAAAGTGATTTTGGTGACCTGCCACCGCCGGGAAAATTATGGAGCCCCCATGGAGCAGATTATGATGGCGCTTCGGGAAATTGCCGAAACGTTTCCGGAGGTGTCGCTGGTCTATCCGGTGCACCTTAGCCCCGTGGTACAGGAAACGGCCGGAAGGTATCTAAAGGGACTTCCAAGAGTGCATCTGATCGCTCCGCTTCCGGCGGATGAAATGCACAATTTAATGGCCCGCTGTTATTTTGTGATGACCGATTCCGGCGGCCTCCAGGAGGAAGCGCCGGCACTGGGCAAGCCGGTATTGGTGCTGCGGCGGGAAACGGAACGGCCGGAAGCGGTTAAAGCGGGGACAGTTAAGCTTGCAGGCGTAAACCGGGAAGACATTGTTTCTTTGGCGTCGGAACTGATCTCCTCCCCGCAATCGTATGAGGAAATGGCCCGTGCGGTGAACCCGTATGGGGACGGGGAGGCCTGCCGGAGGATTGTGGAAGGAATGATGTGGTATTTCGGCCTGCGGAATACAAAGCCGGAAGAATTTGCTCCGCTGGCTCGTACATAATCCAAACGCAGCTTCAGATTCTCTCCAACAGGAGAAAAGCGGTAAAGGATGGTCATTGGTATGGAGAAAAAGAAAATGACCATATTTGCGGTGTTGATTGCGATATTGATTGTGGCGGCCCTTTTGGCCAGCTTTGGGCTGACGCTGTTATCCGGGGGGACTCCTGCTGTCACACTCCCCGGTTTATCCAAGAAAGACGCCGCCGGAACCGACGCCCCATCGGATGAGGCGTCGGAAGGCAATTACATACGTGTGGACGTTACCCCCAAGACCGTGCAGAGCGTAATCGCAACGTTGGCGCGCGCGGAAAGCTATTACCGGGTTGTAACGATAGATACCCTTGCAGGCAGCAAAATGGAGGAGGCTTCCATATCTTGCTGGGTGACCAAAGGATATTCCGCCGCGCGGATGCAGGCCAGGGGAAAGGTCCGGCACAGCATCACGGGCAACGGAACGTTATATATTTGGTATGACGGAGATCGAACCTGGTACGAAGGCCCTCTTGGAGCGTTGTCCGCGGATATCGTGCAGCGCATACCTACCTATGAAGATGTTTTGAAGATAGACCAAAAGAACATCACGGATGCGGGGTATCAGATGTTGAAAGGCGTTTCCTGCATTTATGTGGAAGTGGCAGATCGGGACCTTGGTTATGCGGAACGGTATTGGATCAGCGTGGACAGCGGACTTCTCATCTGTGCTGAAACGCGGAAAGAGAACAAAATAGTGTGGCGTATGATATCTTATGACGTGGAAATTCCCATGCCTGCCGACGCGCCTTTTGTGTTGCCGGACGGAACGGATGTGCGTGCGGCGGCTCCGGGTACTTAAAAACGACGCCGGCTGTATCCGTTGCCGCGTCACGCAGGGCGGATCCGGCAATATATAAAGAAAGCCGGTTCCGGCGGCCTGTCCCGTCTTTGCCCAAAAACCGGGCCGAAACGAAGTGCGACCCGGTTTTACAGACCCATGAGGAGCAATAATCCCAGTGTGATTACCATTTCCAGATTATCTCCTTCCAGAAGGAGAAACAGGATGATGAGCACCAACAGGATGTCCCCGGTATCCCAGGCGTCCAGCTTTAAATTTTTTAAGATACCGGAAAGTGCGTTGCCGCTTTGCAATCCGCTTTTTCCGAACAAAGAACTAAGCCCGCTTAGCAGGGAGCTGTTGCCGAAGAGAGAACCGCTCCCGGACTCAGCCGCCTTTTGCGGTTCGGCGGCTTTTTGGGGGGCGTCGCTGGAAACGGATTGGGAGGGCGGCTCTTTCTGGGCGGATTTCTCATTGAAACTGGGTCTTTGGGGACGTGTTTCGTCATCTTGCTCTACGACCCGTTCAAATGTATTTCCTTTGGGTACATAGCGGTTATACATCCCCGTCCCCCCCTTTGAAATGTTCCAAGGCTATGCGAACGACCCGGGCAATTTTGGAAATTTGCACTGCGCGTTGAATTTTTTCCGCCCGCCCTTCTTTTAAAAAAGGCCGCAGGGCCTCCAAAAGGGCCAGCTTGTTATCGTCCGGTTCATTCCACGCGGAGACAAGGCGAAGCATCAGACTTGCCATTTTCGGGTCAATGCCGGCGCCGGAATTGCTGTCGGATCCGCCCAGCAGAGAAAGCAGTCCCGAAGCCGCATTTTGTGCCGGTTCGGCCGGTTCAGCCGCGGGTTTGGGTGCTGGAGAGGACGCTGTCTGGGAATTGCCAATCCCCAACGAGCGGGCAACGGACATAATTTGCTCCATTGCCTGTGGAGAGGAGAGTATTTGATTTATCTTGTCTTCAAATTCGCTCATTTACGCCTCCTCCTCTTCATTTTGAAGCCCCCCGCATACGGCCCATTATGCCGATGCCAAAAAGCGGATACGCAATTTTTTCGTTTGAGAAGCCGCTATTTGCCTATTCCGGCGTTATTTTGAGAGCTGTTTGGCAATTTGCTCTAAAAGCGCGGCGCTTTCTGGATTGTTTTTGATAAAATTCAAAAGCTCTGCGGCTGCCGAAGCATCGCCCTGGGCGGCCGACTGGGCCGTATTTTGCAGGGACTGGTCTCCTCCCGATTGTTTTGTGAGCAGCTGCTGGAGCTTCTTTCCTTCCGGGGAATTCATAATGTTTAATAGAGCCGATTTGTTTTTGAGTATTTGTGCGGCCTGAGGAGAATTTAAAATGTCTCCCGCGCCGCCGGATGGTTTCTTCATGGCAGGCACCTCCTCTTTCTTTCAGTATATTCAAAGAGCGGAAAAAGGTGAATAAACGTTGAAAATTCTAGTTGCTTCTGACTCCCATGGAACCGCTTCCGGTCTGGCTGAAGCGGTGGAAAGGGAAAAGCCGGAGCTTCTTTTGCATTTGGGAGATGGAATTTCAGATTTGATTTCCCTTCAAATCTGGTATCCTCACTTGCTGGTCAAACAGGTGAGGGGAAACTGCGACCTTCTGGAGGACGGACTTGCGGAACAGACGCTTTTGATAGAAGGCCACAGGATTTTGATGTTTCACGGACATACCAAAGGAGTAAAGAGGGGACTTGTAAAAGCCCGCCTCGCGGCTGCAAAGGCGCAAGCGGAAATCCTGTTGTTTGGGCATACCCACCGGCCGCTGTATCAAATGGAAGAAGGACTCCATATTTTAAACCCAGGCAGTATCGGAGATACCAGACAATCGACCTATGGGGTTTTGGAGCTGAAAAAATATTCCATATCATGCCGCATTATGAGCAATTATCTTTACGGTATAAAGTAGACAGTGGAAAAGAGCGGGCCGGGAAGCCCCGGCCCTAACGGACTGCAAATGATTGATGTGATGCCTGATCTGCACATTGGTTCTATTCCCAGCATATGAGGGAAGAGGGAAGAATATGAACAAAGACCGCCTGGGATCCGGTATCAACCGGCGCCTGGGCGGTCATTTTATTTTTTGCGGAATTCTGTTTTGTTTTCGTCGCAGACGGAAGCCAGAATACAGGCTCCGCAGCGGGGACTGCGCGCTTTGCAGATTTCGCGTCCATGCAGAACCAGCCGGTGGCAGAAATCCGACTGTTCCGCGGGGGGGATCAGCTGGCTCAGCTGAAGTTCAACTTGATAAGGGTCCCGGCTGCCGTCTGTCAGGCCAATCCGTCCGGAAAGGCGAATGCAGTGGGTGTCCGCCACGATAGCGGGTTTTTGATAAATGTCCCCCAAAATCAGATTGGCGGTTTTCCTGCCGACACCTGGAAGGCGCAGCAGATCCTCCATATTGTCTGGCACACGGCCTCCGAATGCATCAAGCAGCATGGCGGAAGCGGCAAGGATATCCCTTGCTTTGATACGGAAAAATCCACAAGGGTGAATGATTTGGGAAAGTTCCTCCGGATCCGCTGCGGCCAGCGCTTGAAGGGTTGGGTATCGGCTGAAGAGAACCGGCGTCACTTGATTGACGCGGGCGTCGGTGCACTGAGCGGCCAGACGGGTCGCGAAAAGCAGCTCATAATCTTTTGTATATTGCAAAGAACAGATGCCATCCGGATAAGCGGAGCTCAAAGCGTTTAAAATAAATCGAATTTCCTTTTTTGTTTTCATCAAATCCTGCCTCGGCGCTATCGCTTCGATTTCTGTATTTGTAGCAATTATACCATAAAAGCACCAAATTTGTCATTGACTTTTGCAAAAATGAATCGTTGTTTTACTGCGCTGTTTTCAGTATAATAAACTGTAGTGCATTATGTCCAGACGCATAGAGAGATATAAAAGAAAGAAAACGATATGCTCGATATTAGATAAGGGGTTGTGAAATGGTACAGGAAATTATGGAGTTTCTTTCCGCCCGGGATCCTGAAGTGGGCAAAGCGGTTTCCCTGGAGTTTGACCGGCAGAGGGGAAACATTGAACTCATTGCTTCCGAAAACTTTGTCAGCGAAGCGGTTTTGGCTGCGGCATCTACCGTTTTAACCAATAAATATGCGGAAGGGTATCCGGGAAAGCGATATTACGGAGGCTGTGAGTGTGTGGACATTGTGGAAAATATCGCAATGGAACGCGCAAAGGCACTGTTCCATGCCGAACATGTCAATGTTCAGCCCCACAGCGGCGCTCAAGCCAATTACGCGGTTTACGCCGCGTTATGCAGCCCCGGCGATACGGTGTTGGGTATGAATCTTGCCCACGGCGGTCATTTGACACATGGGAGTCCCGTAAACTTTTCTGGCTTGAACTATCACATCGTTCCCTACGGAGTGGATGAAAAAACCGGACGGATTGACTATGACGCTTTGCGGGATCTGGCAATGAAGCATAAGCCGAAGATGATTATTGCCGGCGCCTCCGCTTATCCCAGAATCATAGATTTTAAGACGTTTTCGGACATTGCAAAAGAATGTGGAGCGTATCTTTTCGTTGATATGGCCCATATCGCCGGTCTTGTGGCTGCGGGGCTTCATCCGAGCCCCATTCCCTATGCCGATGTGGTGACTACTACCACACATAAGCCGCTGCGCGGTCCCAGGGGCGGCATGATTCTCTGCAAGAAGGAGTTGGGGCAAAAAATCAACAAGGCTATTTTTCCCGGCTCCCAGGGAGGGCCTTTGATGCATATTATCGCCGCAAAAGCAGTGGCATTGGGTGAAGCCTTAAAACCGGAATTTAAAGTCTATCAGGAGCAGATCCTCAAAAATGCCCGTGCACTGGCCGATGCGCTTTTGCGGGAGGGAATGGACTTGGTTTCCGGAGGAACTGAAAATCATCTGATGCTTTTGGACCTGCGGAAGATGGATCTCACCGGAAAAGAATTGGAGAAGCGGCTGGACGAAGTGCATATTACAGTCAATAAAAACGCCATTCCCAATGATCCCAGAACGCCCTTTGTCACAAGCGGCGTAAGAATTGGCACGCCGGCTGTGACTTCCCGGGGATTTAAGGAATCTGAAATGGAAGAAATTGCCCGGCTCATCTACCTGGCGGCAGCTGATTTTAAGGCAAAGAGCCAGGAGATTAAAAACCGAGTGGCGGATCTTTGCGAAAAATATCCATTGTACCAATAGCCGGTCCGCCGCATGGGGAGGCTAGATCATGTACCGACCGCTGGCTGATGAAATCCGACCTTCCTCTCTGGAAGAGGTGGTGGGCCAGAAGCATATTTTGGGAAAAAATGGGCTTCTGAGAAGGGTGATTGCAAGTGGAGCGATACCCAATATGGTGTTTTACGGGCCGCCCGGAACAGGCAAGACCACCGTTGCGGGCATCATCGCGCAAAGGACCCGGAGAACGCTGCATCATCTCAACGCTACAACCGCTTCGATTGCCGATATTAAGAATATTATTTCCGATTTGGACACGTTGATGGCCCCCGGAGGCGTCCTTTTATATCTGGATGAAATTCAGTATTTCAATAAAAAGCAGCAGCAATCTCTGCTGGAGTTTATGGAAAACGGGAAACTTACCCTCATTGCCGCCACAACTGAAAACCCTTATTTCTATGTCTATGGGGCGGTGCTCAGCCGGTCGACGGTATTTGAATTTAAGCCTGTGCTTCCGGAGGAGATGGCGCCCGCCATTTTGCGGGCCGTCCGCTTTGCGGAGAAAAAAAGAGGCCGGGCTGCGGTTCTGGAAGACGGAGTAGAAGAGCTTTTGGCCGAAGCCTGCGGCGGTGATGTGCGAAGGGCCGTCAACGCGGTGGAACTTCTGTTTTCGGCTGCTCCGCCCGGAGAAGGTAAAATTCAGCTTACTTTGAAAGACGCGGCGTTGATTATGCAGCGTGCCGCAGCCCGCTATGACCGGAACGGAGATCAGCATTATGACATCCTCTCCGCCTTTCAGAAATCAATTCGGGGTTCCGATCCGGATGCGGGACTATATTATCTGGCGCGGCTTTTGGAAGCCGGGGATTTGATTTCTCCCTGCCGCCGCCTTCTGGTGATTGCAGCAGAAGACGTGGGCCTTGCCTATCCGCAGGCTATGTCCATTGTGACGGCCTGTGTGGATGCGGCCCGTCAGTTGGGATTGCCGGAGGCAAGGCTTCCGCTGGCTCAGGCGGTGATTTTGCTGGCCACCGCGCCCAAGTCCAATTCCACTATTTTGTCCATGGACAAGGCGCTTTCCGATGTGCGGGCCGGAAAAGGCGGAGAAATACCGGAACATTTGAAGGACGCGCACTATTCCGGCGCCAAAAAGCTGGGCCGCGGAGAGACCTATGTTTACCCGCACAACTATAAAAATCATTATGTGACACAGCAGTATCTGCCTGGCGCGCTCCAGAATGCCCGTTACTACGGATTTGGCGAAAATAAGGCGGAGTCCGCCGCAAAGGCATACTGGGAGCGGGTCAGAGCGGAAGCGGACGATTAATAAAAAACCGTTTCCACAGCCGGTTTACCAGCTCGGGCGGGCCGGTAAATCCAATGACATATACGGCCTCCGGTGAGAAAATAGTCCAGCGGAGGCCGGCGGACGGGCGACATAATTTTATCGATAATGAGCA
>JAQVYO010000058.1 GCA_028708585.1 Oscillospiraceae bacterium | reverse complement strand
TTATCTGGAAACGCCTTTCCTTTACATGGAAAATCACCCTCCGAAATCTGTTCCGTTACAAGCAAAAGGCCTTGATGACGATTGTCGGGGTCTCGGGCTGCACCGCCCTGCTGCTCGCCGGATTTGGTCTGAAGGACAGCATCAACGGCATCGCTCAAAAGCAATATGGTCAGATTTTTAAATACGAAGATTTGTTGGTGCTGAAAAACGAAACGCAAACGATCGGAGGGGACCTAAAAAGTCTCCTTGCAAAAGAGCAGATACAGCGCCCCGCTTTGCTCCGACAGTCCGCTTTTACCTGCGAATCGGGCGGCAAGACGCTGGACGCTTATCTGATCGTCCCCGAAGCGGAAGAAACGTTCGCACAATATTTTATCCTGAAAAACCCGGACAGCGGAGCCAATCTAAAACTCAGCGACAGCGGCGTCATCATTACACAGAAGCTCTCCGAAGTTTACAAAATAGGAAAGGGAGACAAAATCCAGGTGAAGGACGCCGACAACAATGCCTATACGCTGCCGGTTGCCGGCGTTACGGAAAACTATCTCCAAAACTATATCTACATGAATCAAGGCCTGTACAGCAAAGTATTCGGCAAGCCCGCCGTTTACAATATGATCGCATCCAATCATGCCGGGGATGAAAAAACATTGGCGGAGCACCTGATCGACAGCGGTCTGGTTGTCAATGTGAATTTCAAAGGCGACATTCTTCAGCGGGCAACCCAAGAAGATAAAAGCATCAATGTCGTTGTCGTCCTGCTTGTCTGCGTCGCATCGCTGCTGGTGGTAATCGTCCTTTATAACCTGACGTCGATCAATATCAGCGAACGAAAACGCGAAATTGCCACGCTCAAGGTTCTTGGCTTTACCGATGGGGAAACCAACGAATATATCTATCGCGAGGCCTTTCTTCTGACTTTAATCAGCGTTGGGGCGGGACTCATCTTGGGAATAGGAGCGCACCGCCTGGTGATGGAAATGATACAGCAGGACAACGTCGAATATTTCAACACCATCAAAGGATTCAGCTTTGTATGGGCGTTTCTGATTACGATGGCAGCTTCCGCCGTCATGCAGATCGTTACTTATTTTAAATTAAAGAAGATCGACATGATTGAATCCTTGAAATCAGTGGAATAGAGGAAAGCGCCGGCATTTAAAAAAGACATGGAAGCTGGCCTGCCGGAACCCGCTTTCCCAATATGATGCCTCCGCACTTTCAAGTGTCTATGAACCGCCAAAAGGCCATCTCAGATTTGAGATGGCCTTTTCAATAAACAGCGCTTTTCATTGCGCCAAAAATTAAATGTTCGCTTTTTCTTTTTTCACCGCGCCTGATCCGCCTTCGCATTCCCGCCTTTTTCCCGCGTGGCGGCAGATCGCGTCGAAGGTCTTTTGGCTGATATCATGCTCGATTTTACAAGCGTCCTGCCGTGCTGTTGCCTCATCCACCCCCAAAAGGACGAGAAATTCGGTAAGCATTTTATGACGCTGGTAAATGCGAGCGGCAATTTCCATTCCAGAATCCGTCAGCGTAATGAGTCCGTCCTTATCCATGGTAATGTAACCGTTCTCCCGGAGCCGCTTGGTGGCATAGGTAACGCTTGGTTTTGTAACGCCAAGCTCGGCCGCCACATCGATGGAGCGAACATAGCCGTGCTTTTCTTTCATCATCAACATTGCTTCCAGATAGTCTTCAGACGCTTTCAGTATTTTCATAGCACAACTGCCAACTTTCATCTCGATCTCTCAGGCCAGATTATCATATTCCAATGAAATAATCAAGTTTTTATGCCAAACCCCATTGACAAAATCAGTTCGTGTGTTTAAACTTATTATTAGTTAGGTGGTCCTAACCAATTTTGATTCGCATTGCATTGAGCAATCTAAAATGATCCATAAACAATTTGGAGGGGGACAGCATGATGCCGTTAACGCTTGCCCAAGTCGGCGAAGAAAACGTAATCAAAAAGGTGGGGGGAAAGGCGGAGGCAAAAAAGCATCTGGAGGACCTTGGTTTTGTTGCGGGGGGAAATGTTACCGTAATCGCTATGATGGGCGGCAGCGTTATCGTCAACATCAAGGAATCGCGTGTCGCTATCAGCAAAGAGATGGCAAACAAAATTATGGTTTGAACAACGATAAGGGGGAGGATTCATGAAGACGCTTAGAGATGCAAAAATTGGAGAAACGGTAACCGTTTTAAAACTTCATGGCGGCGGGGCGGTAAAACGCCGCATTATGGATATGGGCATCACCAAGGGGATCCAGGTACATATCCGCAAAGTAGCACCGCTGGGTGATCCGCTGGAGGTAACGGTACGCGGTTATGAGCTTTCCCTCCGCAAGGTGGACGCGGAAATGGTTGAAGTGGAATCCTCCACCTGAGGATTATCTTTTTCAGCAGCTCCCGTCTTTGGATGGTTCCATCAGTTAAGCTCATTAAACTTCAACTTTCAAAAGGAGGACAATGGTCATGGGTATCAAAATTGCCCTTGCAGGAAACCCAAACAGCGGAAAAACAACCCTGTTCAACGCGCTGACCGGTTCCAACCAATTTGTGGGAAACTGGCCGGGCGTTACAGTTGAAAAAAAAGAAGGAAAGCTTCGCAAGCACAACGACGTGGTCATTATGGACCTGCCCGGTATCTATTCGCTCTCCCCTTATACCTTGGAGGAAGTAGTGGCGAGAAATTATCTCATCAACGAGCGCCCGGACGCCATACTGAATATCATCGATGGCACCAATCTGGAACGAAATTTATATCTGACCACACAGCTGACCGAGCTTGGCATTCCCGTGGTGATCGCCATTAATATGATGGATGTGGTCAAAAAAAACGGGGATCAGATCCGTGTCGAAGAACTGTCCCGGGAGCTTGGCTGCAAAATTGTCGAAATTTCCGCATTGAAGGGTACGGGCGTTATGGAGGCAGCGGAAGCGGCGGTGGAAGCGGCCGGCTCCACCAAGACGATTCCCATGCACACATTCAGCGGCGCCGTGGAGCACGCCCTTGCGCACATTGAAGAAGCGGCTGTGCATACTATGCCGCCGGAGCAGCAGCGCTGGTTCGCCATCAAGGTTTTCGAACGTGATGAAAAGGTTTTGGCCCAGTTGCATCTGGACAAAGCGATCTTAGATCACATGGAAGAGGACATTCAGTCGGCTGAGGCGGAGCTGGATGATGATGCCGAAAGCATCATCACAAATGAGCGGTATGTTTACATCGCTTCCATTATCAAGGGGTGCTACAAAAAGAAAACAGCCGGAAAACTCTCCGCCTCCGACAGAATCGACCGGATTGTGACAAATCGGTGGGCCGCGCTTCCCATCTTCGCCGTGGTCATGTTTATTGTGTATTTCGTTTCCGTCACCACAGTAGGTACCTGGGCAACCGACTGGGCCAATGACGGCTTGTTTGGCGACGGATGGCATCTGTTTGGCATCGGCGCTTCCGCTTACGAGCAGGCATGCGACGAATATACCGAGCCAGGCGCAGTCAAAGACGCCTTTGAGTCGGCGGCGCAAAACGCAGGTATTGACCCCGCACAGGCAAAAGGCCTCGCTACAACCGCCTATCTCTACGATGATGACGGCAATGCGGAAAAGGCAATTCCCGTTACTTACGACAGCTACATACAGGCCGCCAGCATCCCAGAGCCGGATCCTGCCGGCTATGGCGTCTGGATCCCGGGCATTCCCATCCTGCTGGGAAACTTTCTGGACAGCATCCACTGCGCCGACTGGTTAAGCGGGCTTTTGTTGGACGGCATTGTGGCCGGCGTGGGCGCGGTGCTTGGCTTCGTCCCGCAAATGCTGGTTTTGTTTCTGTTCCTTGCATTTCTGGAGTCCTGCGGCTATATGGCGCGCGTTGCGTTCGTCATGGACCGTATTTTCAGAAAATTCGGTCTTTCGGGAAAATCGTTTATTCCTATGCTCATCGGAACAGGCTGCGGGGTTCCGGGTATCATGGCGTCGCGGACCATCGAAAATGACCGCGACCGCAAAATGACCATCATGACAACTACTTTCATTCCCTGCGGCGCCAAGCTTCCCATCATCGCGCTGATCGCCGGCGCAATGTTCGGCGGTTCCTGGTGGGTTGCGCCCAGCGCCTATTTCGTTGGAATCGCCGCCATCGTCATTTCCGGCATTATGCTGAAAAAAACCAAAATGTTTGCGGGCGATCCGGCCCCCTTTGTCATGGAGCTGCCCGCTTACCACTGGCCCACCGTTCCAAACCTGCTTCGTTCCATGTGGGAACGCGCCTGGTCCTTCATTAAAAAGGCCGGAACTATTATCCTCCTTGCAACCATCCTCGTCTGGTTCTTGTCCAACTTCGGCGTTGAAAGCGGTTCTTTCGGTCTAGTGGAAGACATGGACCACAGCATCCTGGCCGCCATCGGCTCCGCCATTGCCTGGATTTTCATTCCGCTGGGTTGGGGCCATTGGCAGGGAGCAGTGGCTTCCATTACCGGATTGATCGCCAAAGAAAACGTGGTGGGAACATTCGGCGTTCTCTTCGGAGGCTTTGATCAGGTTGCGGACAACGGCTGGCAGATTTGGAACAACATGCGCGCTGTTTTCACTCCCCTTTCCGCCTATTCCTTTTTGGTGTTTAATCTGCTCTGCGCCCCTTGCTTCGCGGCAATCGGCGCGATCAAACGCGAGATGAACAACGCAAAATGGACCTGGTTCGCTGTCGGATATCAATGCGTGTTCGCCTATGCAATTGCGCTTGTCATCTATCAGCTGGGCATTTTATTTGGTGGAAACGGAAACATCCCCGGCGCCATCGCCGCCTTCCTCATTGTGGCATTTATCCTCTGCATGCTGTTTAAGCCCTACAAAGAATCCAATACCTTGAAGGGGAATATGTCCGTAAAAGCAAAGGCCAGAGTTTAAAACAAATTGAAAAGGAGGGCATGAAATGTTGGCTTGGATCATGGGAAATCTTGCGACCATTCTCATCTGCATCATTCTTGCCGCCGTGGTCGCGCTGATTATAACCGGCGTTGTCAAAGGAAAAAAGAAAGGCAGGTCCTCCTGCGGCTGTGGCTGCTCTAACTGCCCCATGAACGGCAGCTGCCACTCCCATTCTGATCATTTGTAAGGCAAGGAGGAGGCGCGGGAAAAACCAGCGCGCCTCCCCTTCTTTGGCGTCTTTGCATTAACGCCCCCTTGAGCGCTTTCTTCCCTTCCTGCGGGAAGTCCAATGAACCTTTGAAATCCTTCCCGCGCTGTCAAAAACAGGTCGCGCCAATTGGCCATTTGTCTCTACAGAGCCGTATGGCTTTTTCAATCAGTCCAATAGTTAAGGCACCCTAACCAATAGAAAGGAGAAAAAATGAGCGTTGTCATTGTCGGCGGGAACCATTGCATGGAGCGGCTGTATACGGACACCTGCGAAAAATTCGGCTGGAAGGCCAAGGTCTATATCAAGAAAAAGGGAGAACTGAAACGCGCCATCGGCACTCCGGACCTCCTGATTCTGTTTACAAACACTGTTTCTCACAAAATGAAAGAGAGCGCCGTAACGGAAGCAAAGCGTTGTAACGCTATTATTGAACGTTCGCATTGCAGCAGCCTCCGTGCGCTCCAAAAGATCCTGGAAACTCACTCCAAATGCCAAAAGGGAGAAAAACGCTATGCGGCGCGCCATTGAAACCGTTTTTGTGGAACAATGCGCACCTGCGCTGGGCCTGGGTAACGCCATCGGCTTTATCCAAAACAAAGGACGCAACTTTGTGCATACAGCGGTTACGAAGAAGGGCAAGCGCTTTGCCGCGGTCTTGCCAAGTGGGTAACCCGCAAAGCAAACGGAAGAGAAAACGATGAACCGGAAAACGGTCAAATGGGTGCTTTAGAGCCAACGAATTTATAAATCATTGTGCCCTGGCCTGCCGCAAAAGCGGCAGGCCAGAGCTATTTTTTTAAGTACGCTCACGCCGATCGCCCCGCCGGTTTTCAGCCTGGCGGATCCAATTCCGCACCGCGAACGGGCTGTAGAGGACCAGGCAGGTCGCCAACAAAACTCCCTCCAGCGACAGAAGATACCACGGCCACGGGCCCAGAAAATCGAGGACGGACGCCCCCTCTGGCTTATGGCTTAAAAACATATAATTTCCGCCTGTCAGGCGGTTGACAACGGCAATGAGGCCAGCATATAAATTGGTGCATAAAACGGTCTTCCCAACGGAGCGAAGGGTTGGCTTGCAGCCTTTGGCCGCAATCATATAAAAAACAGCCGTCACAATAGCCCCGTGGGTAAAAAAGAAATTAAAAAATACAAAATGGGGAAAGGGATAATAGAGATCCGGGGTAATCAGCGCCTGCAAGCTGCCTCCCAACCCCCAAAAATAGACCAGCTCAAATGGCAGTTGATATCCCCAGAGTAGCATCGCCGCCGACAGAAAGGCCGCAGCATCGCAAAGCTGAATGGGAAGCGCATAGTCCAGCGTAAAAACACCTGCCGCAGCAGACCAAAGAACCGACAAAATCTCATTGGCTAGCAAGAACACCGCCAGAAAATACCGGAAGCGGTCCACCGGTTTCCCGGCTTTCTTTTTAGCAAACCAAAACACCAAAGCAATGTTCAAAGCCGCAAAAACACACAGCGCAAGCACATGGGAAACAGAAAACATTTGAAAGGGATTCGTGTTGATCGTTGCGGAAAAATATGTGTTCACGGGTCATCAACTCCAATTTGAACGGGTGAATTTCTTGGTAAAATGATTATAACACAATTCTTCCTTGCCAGTGCATGGGGCGATGTGTTATTTTGCCGCGAAAAAAGGTTCGGAGCACTTGCCATGCAGAAAAACGTATGATACCATGAAGCTGATTTCATTGATTTGGATGGATGCAGCATGAAAATGAAAAACGTTTGGGCTGTTTACTGGAGCGCTACCGGATCCACGAAAAAAATCGTCACTTACCTGGCGCGCGCTCTTTCCAAACAGCTGGGCTGTCCCTATGCGTCCGCGGAATTTACACTGCCCCGGCAACGGGAAGCGGACCTTATTTTCGCCCCGCAGGATCTGGTGTTGTTCGGAACTCCCGTCTACGCCGGCCGGGTTCCCAACGTGCTCCTTCCCTACCTGCGTGAAAAACTGCGGGGCAACGGTGCTCTTGCGGTTCCCGTGGTGCTTTATGGCAACCGGAATTTCGATGACGGACTTATCGAGCTGCGCGATCTGCTGGAGCAGGATGGGTTTCGCACCGTTGCCGGAGGCGCGTTCATCGGTGAGCATTCCTTTTCCCGAACACTCGCCGCCGGCCGCCCTGACGGGCGGGATTTTTTGGCGGCAGACCAATTTGTCCAGCGGATTGCAAGCAAGATTTCACGTCTGGGGCAAGCCCCTGGAAAACCCGTTCTAGTAGCTGGTAAAACGCCTGTCCGCCCTTACTATACCCCCCGGGACCGGGAAAGGCGTCCGGTAGATATCCGAAAGGTCCAGCCAAAAACATCGGAACAATGCACCCATTGCGGACTTTGTGCCAGCGTGTGCCCTATGGGCAGCATCGACCCGAACAATATCCGCATTTTGATTGGCATCTGCATAAAATGCTGTGCATGTGTGAAAAAATGTCCGGTAGGCGCCAAATATTTTGAAGACCCAGCTTTCCTCTACCATAAAACCGAGCTGGAAGAAGAGTTTTCCCGGCGCGCCGAACCATCTCTCTTTGTATAAGCTTTCGGAAAGGAGCAGCCATGCAGATCGCCATTATCACAGGCGCGTCCAGCGGGCTAGGACGCGAATTTGTAAAACAAATCTCCCAAAAAGAACCAATGGAGGAGATTTGGGTCATCGCCCGACGCACAGACCGGCTATTCCACCTGGCGAAGCAATTGTCTGTCCCCATTGTTCCCATCCCGCTGGACCTGACCAAACAGGAAAGCTTTACCCGCTTCCATGCACTGTTGGAAGAAAAGAAGCCGGACATTCGCATTCTGATTAATGCCGCCGGGTTTGGCAAGATGGGCAGCTACAAGGATATTTCCCTGCAGGACAGCGGAGACATGGTGGAACTCAACTGCCGCGCTCTTATGCAGGTAACGCTGCTCTCCCTGCCCTATATGTCCCGTGGCGCGCGCATACTGGAAATCTGCTCTACCGCTTCCTTTCAGCCTCTGCCGGGTCTGAACGTCTATGCGGCCAGCAAGGCCTTTGTCCAAAGCTACAGCCGCTCTTTGCGCTGGGAGCTGTTTGGGCATGGCGTCCATGTAACCGCCGTCTGCCCCTACTGGATTACCGACACGGAGTTTATCCCCGTTTCCCAGGAAAACGGAAACCCGGCTGCCATTCGGCATTTTCCGTTTTCCTCTCATGCGCGCCATGTGGTGCGGGCCGCCCTGCGGGACAGCAAATTGAACCTTCCGGTTTCAGCACCCGGTCCGGTTTCCTTCCTGCAGCGGTTTTTCGCAAAATTCATTCCTCATGAGCTTATTATAGGCTGCTGGGAGGGGCTGCGCCGCCTTTAAGGCAAAGCAGTCCTCACACGCCGCTGTCCGCGCCGCAGCATTTCAGCTGTTTGAGCCAAAATTGCGGTTTTTTTCCAATAAATTCCCCCAATCCCCGATTCTTTGTCCATCTTAATAAAAAAGCGCATTGGCGCATAAATTTATAGGCAATCCTCACATGATATCTTCCTAGGGAGGATACCACCATATGAAACTTGTTTTTATGATCGCGTTCGTCCTGTTTGCCGCCGCCCAGCTATATCTCATAATCGGGTTGCGCGGAAAACACCACAAGCTTGGTTATCAGGCCACTGCCGCCGGTTTTGTTCTTTTTTGCCTGTATCTTATTTTTGCATTTTTCTGCCGGTTCAATATTCCCTATTCCGTTCTGCTGCTTTGCATGATAACGCTGTTTCTCAATTCCTTTGTGGGGTATTTTTTAAACTATTTTGAAAAATCCTACAGGTTTGACCGTTATTTACATGGATTTGGCTCCTTTTCTTTTGCTTTTCTAGGGTACTTTACCATCATCGCCCTAATGCCCAGCGGAGGAGGAAAATTGTTCCGATCATTGTTTCTCGTTTTTTTTGGCGTCACGCTGGGCGCTGTATATGAAATCATGGAGGCAATACAAGATACAAGGCGGCACATCAAGATGCAAAAAGGACTGAAGGACACAAATTTTGACCTTATCTTTGATCTAACAGGCTCCGTTCTTGCCGGACTTCTGTTTTTCCTGTTTTGTCGATAAAGAAGTAAAAAAATCCGCAAAAAAGAGCAGCGTTTGAGCTGCCCTTTTTGCATTCGGCCGAAGTATCCGCTTTCACGAAAAAGCGGATAATGCTGCCACGCCTGCGGCATTCTTTTGTTTCGCCTGCATACATAAAAATAAAAACACTTCAGCCCGAACCGCAGCGTTTAATATTGCATCTTAGTTTTGGGATTTAGAAATTCTTCCAAGCGCACCCGATAGGAA
>JAQVYO010000057.1 GCA_028708585.1 Oscillospiraceae bacterium | reverse complement strand
GATCCGCATGTTACCGCGCCTTTGCTGGCGCTTTGCCAGGAAAAGGCGGTCGTCGTTGAAACGGTGGACAGCATGAAAGAATTGGGCGCGGCCTGCGGCATATCCGTGGGAGCCGCTGTTGCGGTTCTTTTAAAATGAGAGCATTTGTCTATTTTTTGTATAAGCTTTTTCTATTTTGAGAAAAATAAGGCAATGTCAAGGTAATGTCGACTTCCAATTGGAAGATCACATAAATTTTTGCACGAGAAAGGAGGAAAACCATGCCGACATTTAACCAATTGGTGCGCAAGGGAAGAGAAAAGGTGACCTATAAGTCCAATTCTCCCGCTATGCAGAGGGGTTTGAACACGCTGAAAAACCGCGAAACTGAATTGGCTTCTCCTCAAAAGAGGGGTGTTTGCACCGCAGTCAGAACCTCTACGCCGAAAAAGCCGAATTCCGCGCTGCGGAAGATTGCCCGTGTGCGTCTTACCAACGGCTATGAGGTAACCGCTTATATCCCCGGAGTAGGCCATAATCTTCAGGAGCATTCGGTCGTGATGATTCGCGGCGGCCGTGTCAAGGACCTTCCCGGTGTGCGATATCACATCATCCGCGGTTCTCTGGATACGCAGGGCGTTGCCAACCGGAAGCAAGCCAGATCCAAGTATGGCGCCAAGCGTCCCAAGGCGGGCAAATAACAGCCGTATTAAATTATTCATTTGAACAACCAATCAGCGCGGCGATAGGTTCGCCGCGGCCCTGATGTTTTTATAGATTGCATTGCAGGCGATAAAACTTCGGGGCGCAACGGAAGCGGGCGCGCTTTCGAGTACCTATGAAATCAGACTGTGAAGGAGGGAAGTAAAGTGCCCAGAAGAGGAAATGTACCTAAGAGAGAGGTCTTGCCGGATCCGCTGTATCATTCCGTTATGGTGACCCGTCTGGTGAACAGCATTATGTATGACGGGAAAAAGGGCGTTGCGCAAAAGGTGGTTTACGGTGCGTTTGACCTGATTTCCGAAAAGAGCGGAAAAGATCCTTTGGAGACATTCGATGCGGCGCTGGAAAATATCATGCCAGTATTGGAGGTCAAGGCCCGCCGCGTAGGCGGCGCCACCTATCAGGTGCCCATCGAGGTGCGGCCGAAAAGGAGACAGACTTTGGGCCTTCGCTGGCTGACCAATTACGCCAGAAACAGAAGTGAGAAAACCATGCGTGAACGTTTGGCCGGCGAAATATTAGATGCCGCCAACAATGCGGGCAGCGCCGTTAAAAAGCGTGAAGATACGCACAAGATGGCGGAAGCCAACAAGGCGTTCGCTCATTATCGCTGGTAGTCTGAAATTTGCGCCGTTTTCCGCCAGGTTTATGGTCCAGGGGATAACGGCGTGATTTCGGTGGATCCATTATTTTTGCTTTGAGGGCAAGAAGGTCATTGCCCCCGAAAGAGAGTTTAGGAGCTAAAACATGCCAAGGCAAGTTTCTTTAGAGAAAACCAGAAATATAGGAATTATGGCCCACATTGACGCGGGAAAAACCACTACCACAGAGCGGATTCTCTATTACACCGGCCGCAATTACAAGCTGGGCGAGGTGCATGAAGGAACCGCCACTATGGACTGGATGGAACAGGAGCAGGAGCGTGGCATTACCATTACCTCCGCCGCTACCACCTGCTTTTGGAAGGATCACCGAATCAACATTATCGATACGCCGGGGCACGTGGACTTTACAGTGGAGGTGGAGCGTTCCCTGCGGGTGCTGGACGGGTCGGTCACGGTCATGTGCGCCAAAGGAGGCGTGGAGCCGCAGTCGGAGACTGTCTGGCGCCAGGCCGATCATTATGGAGTTCCCCGCATGGTATATGTCAATAAAATGGACATTATGGGGGCGGACTTTTTCAACGTTCTGAATATGATTGACGAACGGCTCAAATGCAACGCGGTTCCCATCCAGCTTCCCATTGGCCGGGAGAATGACTTTAAAGGCATTATCGACCTAGTGGAAATGAAAGCGGATATTTATTACGACGATCTGGGAACCGATATGCGCGTGGAAGAGATCCCGGAAGATATGCGCGATTTGGCGGAGGAGTACCATAACAAGCTTTTGGAATCCATAGCCGATTTTGACGATGGAATTATGGAGAAATATCTCGAAGGAGAGGAAATCTCCAAAGATGAGATCCGGAAGGTGATTCGCGCCGCCACCGTCACAACCAAGATGATTCCCGTCACCTGCGGTACTTCCTACCGCAATAAAGGCGTTCAGAAATTGCTGGATGCCATCGTGGATTATATGCCGTCTCCTCTGGACGTAAAGGAGATTGACGGTGTCGATCCCAAAACGGGAGAGGAAATTGCCAGAGCCGCCGATGATAACGCGCCGTTTTCCGCGCTGGCGTTCAAAATCATGACGGATCCCTTCGTGGGGCGGCTTTCCTTTTTCCGGGTCTATTCCGGGAGCGTCCACACCGGCGCTACCATCATCAATTCCACCAAAGGGCAGCGGGAACGGTTTGGGCGCATCCTGCAGATGCACGCCAACCACCGGGAGGATATTGACGCGGTGTATTCCGGCGATATCGCCGCCGCTGTTGGACTCAAGAACACCACCACGGGAGATACCCTGTGCGACGAGAAGAATCCCATCATTCTGGAGTCCATGGAGTTTCCGGAGCCGGTCATCCGTGTGGCCATTGAGCCACGTACTAAGGCCGGCCAGGAAAAAATGGGCATTGCCTTGGTGAAATTGGCGGAAGAAGATCCAACCTTTAGAACCTACACCGACGAGGAAACCGGACAGACCATTATCGCTGGCATGGGTGAACTTCATCTGGAGATTATTGTGGACCGGCTGCTTCGGGAGTTCCATGTGGAAGCCAATGTGGGCAAGCCCCAGGTAGCCTACAAAGAGACCATCCGGAAAAAGGTGGAGCAGGACACCAAATATGCGAGGCAGTCCGGCGGTAAAGGACAATACGGACACGTTAAGATCCGTGTGGAGCCAAATGAAACGGGCAAAGGCTATGAGTTTATCAATGCGATAACCGGCGGCGCCGTTCCCAAAGAGTATATCCCAGCGGTGGATCAGGGGATTCAAGGCGCCATGCAGGCGGGCATTCTGGCGGGTTATCCCGTTGTGGACGTTAAGGTGACGCTGTACGACGGTTCCTTCCACGAAGTGGACTCTTCTGAAATGGCCTTTAAGATTGCCGGTTCCATGGCGTTTAAGGAAGCCTGCCGGAAGGCGGATGCCGTGCTGCTGGGGCCGATTATGAAGGTTTCCGTTACGGTGCCGGAAGAGTATATGGGCGATGTCATCGGGGACCTGAATTCCCGCAGAGGCCAGATCCAGGGGATGGAGGCACGTCCCGGCGCTCAGCAGATTGACGCATTTGTCCCGCTCTCCGAAATGTTTGGATATGCAACAGATATGCGCTCCCGCACCCAAGGCCGCGGACAATATTCTATGTAGCCGGATCATTATGTCGAACTGCCCAAATCCCTGCAGGAAAAGATTATCGAAGGCCGAGAAGGAAAATAGCAATAAAATTATGGTTGCATTCCAATATGTTATGCTGTAAAATATCCCCCAGTAACGGGTATAAATTGGATTTTTTTATCACTGAAATATAAACAAGGAGGACAAACTACCATGGCAAAGCAAAAGTTTGAAAGAACCAAGCCACATATTAATATTGGCACCATCGGTCACATCGACCATGGCAAGACTACGCTGACCGCCGCCATCACAAAGGTGCTGTCCCTGGAAGACCCCACCCAAGCATCTTTTACCGCTTATGACATGATTGATAAGGCGCCGGAAGAGAGAGCGCGCGGAATCACAATCAATACCTCGCACGTAGAGTATCAGACCGAATCCCGCCACTACGCTCATGTTGACTGCCCGGGCCATGCCGACTATATTAAGAACATGATTACCGGCGCCGCGCAGATGGACGGCGCGATCCTGGTGATTGCCGCTTCCGATGGTCCTATGGCGCAGACCAGAGAGCATATCGTTCTGGCCCGTCAGGTAAACGTTCCTTATATTGTTGTGTTTATGAATAAGATCGACCAGGTGGACGACCCCGAGCTGATCGAGTTGGTTGAGATGGAAATCCGTGAGCTGCTTTCCAAATATGATTACCCGGGCGATGACATTCCCATCATTAAAGGCAGCGCCCTGAAGGCTCTGGAGTGCACCTCCACCGACCCTAACGCTCCTGAATATGCCTGCATCAAGGAACTGATGGATCAGGTCGACACATATATTAAAACTCCCGACCGGAAAGCTGATCAGCCTTTCCTGATGCCTGTGGAAGACGTCTTCACCATTACCGGACGCGGCACTGTCGCTACCGGCCGTGTGGAACGTGGAACCGTCAAGATGGGCGAGCAGGTTGAGATCGTCGGAATCCATGATACTAAGAAGACCACCGTTACCGGCATTGAAATGTTCCGGAAACTGCTGGATTATGCGGAGGCCGGCGACAACATCGGTACTTTGCTGCGCGGTATTGATAAGAAGGAAATTGAGCGCGGCCAGGTCCTGGCAAAGCCCGGCTCCATCCATCCCCATACCAAGTTCAACGGCCAGGTTTACGTCCTGTCCAAGGAAGAAGGCGGCCGTCACACCCCTTTCTTTAACAATTATCGTCCCCAGTTCTATTTCCGTACTACCGACGTGACCGGCGTCATCACCCTTCCCGAGGGCGTTGAAATGTGCATGCCCGGCGACAACGTGGAGATAGATGTGGAGCTGATTACCCCCATCGCCATTGAAAAAGGCCTTCGTTTCGCCATCCGCGAGGGCGGCAGAACCGTTGGTTCCGGCGTTGTTATTGCGGTGGAGGCCTAATTCCTTTGCCGTTTGATAAAAAATAAAGGCTGCTGCAAACGATAGGTTGCAGCAGCCTTTCGGCATTGTCAAAAACAGGCCATCATCGGCACAAAATTTTGCTGTGCCAATGATGTGCGGGCTGTGCGCCGGACAGGCATGAAGCCGGAGCGGCTAACTTCCGGGATAGGCAAGCCCGTGCATCCAGCCATCCAGGGCGGTCGTGCAGACATCGCCTCCAATGACTGTGCTTTTGTACATGAGAAGGTTGGCCTGTACATCGGTTTCCCCAGTTGGATAATTCAGGATTTTATAGGTGTACCGCATAGCCTTTTTGCCTTGAAAGCGGGCCAGGTTAAAGCCCTGTTCGGTTTGCAGCGTGTTGTACTGAGAATAAGTTTTTTCCAAACTGTTGGGAATGACCAGTTCCTCACTGGCAATGGGCTGGTCGGAAACCACCCACCCATAGCTTTCCAGGTAGGAAATCCGGTCTTCGTTGGTGCTGATGTGCTTGCCCCCCACGTTGTCTTTGCCGCCGCCCGTTTTTGCTACTGCCAGGATAATGCCTAGGACTAGAACAGCTACAACGAAAAACGCAAGCACATATTTTTTGCGATTGAGCTTTGTGGTAAAAATGATCACACTTTCGCGCCCCTTCCATACAGTATCTTCCTTTGTAATAAGTATGACAGGCCTGGGGAGAATATGACAGGCTTTCCATGCAAATGGGACAGATGCTGTTTCAGGTTCCCGCAGACAGCGGTGCCTGTGGGATATGAGATTTCCGAATGGAACAGAGGGCAAAGAAAAACGCCATGATATACCCGTTTTTTACAGGAAAATGAAATTCTGTCCCATAATTTGCAGAGTCCAAAAATGATTTTCGGCGTTTTTTCGGCATTTTTCACAATTAAATTTTAAATAACTATTGAAAAAAGCAGAAAAAAATTATATAGTATAAATTAATGTCATTTGGGTTGGAGCCTATCTGGAGTATGAAGGGGAGACGTGAACCATGTCAAATCGGATTTTTCAAGGAATTGTTCTGCAATTGAGGGACTCTTCTCGCCGAATCGTCGGCGTTATGGATGCGGAAGGTACGATTGTTGCGTGCAGTGAGATTTATCGCATAGGAGAGCATTGGGCCAAAGCGGCGGAAACCCTTCATAATGCCGGAGAGGACGCTCTCGTTTGGGAAGGGTGGAGTTTCAAGCCGATGTATGGCTGGGGCGCTCAGTTTGACTATGCCGCTTTTGTGGAGGGGGACGACGAACAAGGTGCGCTGATCTGTTCCCTGGCGGCGATTGCCCTGAGCAATGCGAAGGTCTATTACGAGGAGAAGCATGATAAAGCGGCTTTTCTGAAAAGCATTATCTCCGACAATATATTGCTGGGCGATATTTATACCCGGGCGAAAGAGCTTCATTTCGTGTCCGACATGCCCAGGGGCGTGCTGCTCATCCGCCAGACCGAGCGAGTGGACCCCTCCGCGCTGGATGTGGTGCAGAAGCTGTTCCCGGACAAACAGGCGGATTTTGTTTTATCCGCAAGTGAAACCGATATTGCGGTCATCAAGCAAATGGCCGAAGGGACGGACGGCAAGGAGCTTTTGAAAATTGCACAGCAATTGGAGGAACTGCTGGGTAGGGAGCTGCAGATCAAAACTGTCATTGGCATCGGTTCGGTGACGAATCATCTGCGGGATCTGGCGAAAGCGTATAAAGAAGCGCAGGTGGCCATTGAAGTTGGCAAAGTATTCGATACGGAAAAAACCATTATTAATTATGAAAATTTGGGTATCGGCCGGCTGATTTATCAGCTGCCCACAACGCTTTGCGAAATGTTCCTACAGGAAATTTTCAAAAAGAGTCCCATTGACGCTTTGGATTCTGAGACTCTTTTCACCATCAATAAATTCTTTGAAAACAATTTAAATGTGTCCGAAACGGCCCGAAAGCTTTTTGTCCATCGGAACACACTGGTTTACCGGCTGGAAAAGATCAAAAAGCTGACCGGCCTGGATCTTCGGGAATTTGATGATGCCATTACCTTTAAAGTGGCGCTGATGGTGAAAAAATATTTGATTTCCAGAGGCGTTGATTCATAAGGAAAGCGGCCCTGCACACAGGCGGGCGTCTGTTTTGTTTTGAAAGCGGTGGCCCGCCCGTCCGCCGGCTGGTGGGCAGGGCCTTGCTTTGTTCTATAAAAGTGTGTAAGATCCTCGGGGGAAAAGAAATGGTGCGTTTGATCGGTGTACATAAATCATATGAAAACGGGGCAAGAGCGCTGGTAGATGTGAACCTGCGCATTGACGACGGAGAATTTGTTTTTTTGGTGGGCCCTTCCGGCTCCGGGAAATCCACCATTATTAAGCTGCTTACGGCGGAAATTGCGCCTACCGAAGGGCGGCTCATGGTAAACGGCTACAATTTAAACAATATCCATATGTCACAGATTCCCTATTTAAGGCGAACCTTGGGCGTTGTTTTTCAGGATTTCCGGCTGATTGATAAAAAAACGGTCTATGACAACATGACGTTTGCTATGCGAGCTGTGGGCGCGACCACCGGCGAGATCAAAAAGCGGGTGCCTTATGTGCTGGAATTGGTGGGGCTGGATAAAAAAACGCGCCGTCTGCCCCATGAGCTGTCCGGGGGAGAGCAGCAGCGTGTCGCCATTGCCCGGGCACTGGTGAACAACCCCAGCATGATTGTGGCGGACGAGCCAACCGGTAATTTAGATCCCGCCCGCAGCCTGGAAATCATGTTGCTTTTGGAGCGGATTAATGCGCTTGGCACTACCGTTCTGGTTGTTACTCATGAAAAGGGGCTGGTCAACCGTTTTTCCAAGCGGGTGGTAGCCATTGAGAGTGGTAGAATTGTCAGCGACGGAATGGATGGATATTACGGTTATGAAGATGAAGAAGTATAATTTCGGGTATTTTTTCAAGGAAGGCATTCGAGGAATTTTCCTGCATGGATTAATGTCTTCTGCCGCCGTCTGCTCCATTGTGGCCTGCCTTTTGATTATGGGAAGTTTTACGCTGGTTGCGGTCAATATGAATGCGACCCTATCCAAAATGGAGCAGGAAAACGAAATCATCGCTTATGTGGACGAATCCCTGACATTAGATCAGGCGAAAACCCTGGAAGCAAACTTGAAAGCTGTTCCTAATGTGTTAAGCTGTACGTTTGTCAGCCGGGACGATGCCATGAAGGACTTTGCTGCGGAAAAACAGGAGAACAGTCTGTTTCAAAACCTTCCATCCAAGATTTTGAGGCACCGGTATCATATTCGGATGAAAAATATTGAGCAGATGAACGCGACGGTGAGTCAGATCAAACAAATAAAGGGAATTTCCAGCGTCAGCGCACTGCTAGACATTTCAAAGGGATTTATCACCGTCCGGAATATTGCCGGTGGGGTGGCGGTGATACTCATTGTGGTTTTGCTGGTGATTTCTGTTTTTATCATTTCAAACACCACCCGGATGGCAACCTTTTCCCGCCGGGAAGAAATCGCCATTATGAAAATGGTGGGCGCCACCAACTGGTTTATCCGATGGCCCTTTATTTATGAAGGCCTGATACTGGGCGTTTTTGCCGCTATCGTGGCATTTTTTCTGCAATGGGGGATTTATGACGCCATTGTGGCCGCCATATCCAGGTCGGATACCATGTCTTTGTTTGTGGTGCTGCCTTTCCAGCATATGGCCCTTTCCGTTGTGGAAATTTTTATCGCCACCGGATTTTTGGTGGGCGTTGGCGGGAGCATGATGACCATCCGAAAATTTTTGCGGGTGTAGTTGCGCTCAGTTGCGCAAATAAAGGATCTTTTGCAACAATCTGTAGATGTAATCAGGAGGTACGCGCATGCAGAAAAAGGGGAAAAAAAGAGAAGGAAGAAAAAAACGACTGCTTATGGTTCTGGCGGGGTTTTTGGCGCTTCTCATGTTCCTTCCCGTATTTTGTAACGTTATGATTTCAGCACAGGCGGCAAATGCTTCCATCAGCTCGCTGAAAAAGGAAGCTCAGTCGCTGGCGGAGCAGAAGAAAGAACTTTCGGGTAAAATCAAAAGCCTTTCCAATAATAAGACGAAAACCGTTGAGCAAAAGCAGGTGATGGATCAGCAAAATATCGTTATTCAAGGGGAAATCAAAACCATCAGCCAGCTGATTGCGCAGTATGACAGCCAAATTTCCCAGAAAGAAACAGAACTGAAAGAAGCAAAAGAAAAAGAAACCGTGCAATATCAGCTGTTTTGCGAGAGAGTACGGTCCATGGAGGAGAATGGAAGTGTATCTTACTTATCCGTGGTCTTTGGCGCGAAAGACTTCAGCGATCTTTTAGACCGGTTTACCATGGTTCAGGAAATTATGCGGTATGACAAGAACGTAATGAAGGAATTGGCCGCCACGCGGCAGGAGATCGCGGATGCCAAAACCACGTTGGAAACCAGCCAAGCGGAAAAGAAGGAGGCCAAGGCGGAGTTGGTAAGCCGCAAGGCGGAACTGAGCCAGCAGATTCAGTCCGCGCAAAGCCTGGTTGTCCAGATGGAATCGGACACTGCCGCTTATCAGGCGTCCTATGCCGAGCTGGATGCCCAGGATGATGCGATTGCCGCAAAAATTGACCAGCTTGTGGCT
>JAQVYO010000056.1 GCA_028708585.1 Oscillospiraceae bacterium | reverse complement strand
TTTGACTCTCCTCAATATGGATTAAAGCAGGATGTTGCGGTCTGAATATGATTTCGCATCTTAGACACGGCTTCCTGTTCCGCGCCCAGGATAATCAAAGCCAGAATTTCTTCATGCTCCACGCCGGAATTATCTATATATCGTTCCGGATCGGGCCGTTTCATCAGATAACGCACAGCAGTTAAGGAAGCGCGTTCGATCATATTTGCTAAAAAGTGATTGCCAGAGCAAACGGCAAGATGATTATGAAATCGATAGCCGGAGACAAAAAAATTTTCCACATCATCCCGGGCTGCAGCTTCGCTTTGCGCCCGGCAAAAAGAACGAAGCTCTTTTCCCTGGGCGTCGGTAAGTCCCCGCATGCAGTTCAAGCGCACGGAAAGCGGTTCAATTTCAGCACGGACCTGATCAATGTCCCGGACGTCTTTGACCACAACTTCGCTGACGATGATTCGCCCGCGCGCGTCGTTTTCCGCAAGCTTGTCATTCACCAGCATTTGAAGCGCCGTGCGAATGGGCGTTCGGCTGATATTCAACTGTTCCGCAAGTTTTTCTTCTATCAGCACTTCGCCGGATTTTAATTCATTATGTATAATCGCCGTACGAATGCTGTGATACGCCCGATCGGAAAGAAATTCCTTTTTGCCGATTGCCTGCAAGGCCAAGGGCGCTTCTCTGTCAGAAAAAAGACCGGATATCAAAAAGCTGCCTCCCCTTTTTGGTATACTGTATACAGGATACAGTAATGTCCGAAATTTGTCAATTCACAACATGCACATTTTTAAAATTTAATTTAATAAATATTCATACAGAAATCTAAAAATTGTAAGGAACGCCTATTATATGGAAGCCTGGTAAAAATTTTTTTACCTTTACAAAGGCGCGAATATTGATTATGCTAAAAGATAAATAGCCTTTCATGATTTTACATCTTGCGGCACAGCCCATAAAAGAAAATCAAGGCGAGAAGCGGGCGTTGCCTTGGGGAAACAGCTGGTTTTCCAGCTTGCCTCTCGGTATTGAAAAAAGCCAGAAGGACGCGCCGCGGCGGACTTTTGTCTGGACTTCTTATGGATGGCTTGAATAAAAATGAGACAGAATGGCGGAAGTCAATATGCAGCAAAAATTGAAGGAAATCGTGTTAGAAATCAAAAAATCCATCATTGGGAAGGATGACATTATCTGCAAAATGATGATGGCCATTTTAGCGCAGGGGCATATTTTGCTGGAGGATATTCCCGGTGTGGGAAAAACCACGCTGGCGCTTTCTTTTTCCAAAGCAATGTCCCTGCAACACAAACGGCTTCAATTTACTTCGGATGTGATGCCCTCTGATGTAACCGGTTTTTCCATTTATAATAGAGAAACCGGAACTCTTGATTATAAACCGGGAGCCGCGCTCTGCAACCTTTTTTTGGCGGATGAAATAAATCGTGCCTCCAGTAAAACCCAGTCCGCGCTTTTGGAAGTGATGGAAGAAGGAAACATTACGGTGGATGGAACAACGAGGCCCGCGCCCAAGCCATATGTGGTCATCGCAACCCAGAACCCTTTGGGTTTTGCCGGAACCCAGACACTTCCAGAATCCCAGCTGGACCGTTTTATGGTATGCCTCTCCATGGGGTACCCCGGCCTGGAAGAAGAGGTTGAGATTATGAAGAGCAGGCGGGAACAAGATCCGCTGGATTTCATTTGTCCGGTAGCCAGCGCGCAGGATATTTGCGATTTGCAGCGCATGGCGGGAAACGTTTATCTTTCGGATGCAGTTTACCGCTATATTGCGCGCCTGTCCGCCGCAACCCGGGAAAACGAATGGATCCGTTTGGGCCTCAGTCCAAGGGGTTCGATGGCGCTTGCAAAAATGACAAAGGCGGCTGCGTTTTTGGCGGGAAGGGACTATGCGCTGCCAAAGGATGTTCAACTGATCTTTCCAGATGTGGCACGGCACAGAATTGTGCTGAGCACCCATGCAAAAATCGGAACTGTGAAGCTGGATTCTTTGCTTGGAGAAATCGTAAAGAGCGTACCTGCGCCGTCGTTGGTGAAGGGTAAGGAGTGATTTTTTGTTCCATTACCGGTTGTCCTGGTTTCTGATCGTTTGCGCCTCGGCGCTCTATGCTTTGTTTGATTCCGGGTATCTCTCTTTTGTCATTCTTGCGGCGGTTTTTGTTTTTCCTGCCGTTTCCTTGGCGTTTTTTTGGGCTGCCATAAGGAAAATTGAGGTAAAGGCCACTGCGCACACGGTCGTTTCAAAAGAGGAGACGATTGTTTTGAATGTCCATCTGCGGGGGGCAAGGCTTTTCCCAATCTCTATGGCGGAGCTGCATTTGAATATTGAAAATGTGCTCGTCGGGGAAGAAAGGAAGGAGACTCTTTTTATTCCCGTGGGGTTCCAAACGGAAGAGACAGTGCAATTTCGTTTTCACTCCCGATTTTGCGGAAAAATAACGGTTGAGATTCCCTTTATGAGATACTATGATATGCTTGGCATTTTTACCAGACGAAAACAACCGGGGCCAAGCATTTTTGTTTTTGTGTTGCCCAAAAGGCCGCTGTTTGCCCTGGAAGGAGACGAGAAGGTGCGTCCCGGCCGGTCCGGCGAAGCGTTTTCCAATCAAAAATCGGGAAACGATAGCGGGGAAGTCTTTGACGTCCGTCCTTTTCGCGAAACGGACAGGCTGCGCAGTATCCATTGGAAGCTCAGTATGAAATGGGACCAGCTGATCACAAAGGAATTTGGTTTTCCGGAAGAAGCGCCCGTTTTGCTGATTTTAGAGCTGCTGGCGCAGGATGCATTGGCGCTGGATACGGCGGTCGAATCGATAGCCGTCCTTTCCGGTACCCTTCTTGACCGGCAGGTCCGCCACCGGGTAAAATGGTATGATGCCAGGGCTGGCCGGCTGCAAGAAAAACTGGTCCTGTCCCAAGAAAGCCTGATGGAAGCGATTTGTTCTATCCTTTCCGCCGGCCGGTATAGGGATAAGCCGTATGCTTTGACCGGAAGCGAAAAAGGCGCGCCTTCTCCGGAGGGGCCATATATGCTTTATATTACAGGATGTCTAACCGAGGACTTGGTTCAATTTTGCCGCGGCGTCGGCGAGGCAATAACTGTGCTGCACTGCGGACGGATGAGCGCGCCGGAGCGGCAGCGAAAAGATCAGATTGCATCTCAGGGCATTCAGATTTTGGAAATCGTTCCGGGCACGGCGGCGGAAAGCTTGTCCGCACTTGAATTTTTGAAATAGAGGTAAACCATGCACAACAAGCCGGCAGAACAGCATTGTCCTGGAATTTTAATAGAGCCGCCGCGGCTTTTGACAAAAGCGTTTTCTGCGGCGGCGGATTTTGCGTTTCACGCTGCGGTGGCGCTCCTTTGTCTTTCCGGAGCCGCCTGGTCTGTCATTTCGGCATTTTCCATTCCGGTGTATCCTTTTGCCATCCAATTGTTTTTGTGCTTCATGACCACGCTTTTTCTTGTTTCGGCACGGCTCGAACGGGCAGGATATTTGATCCTCGCAGCTGTGGCGCTTTCCTATTTTGGGTTTCTCCTCTATATCCGCGACACGCTTGCGGAGGGGTTTTTCCTCACGGCAAATCAGATTTTTTCCGTCTGGTCGGCGCAATCTGGTTTCCGGTTTCCGAGCTATGCTGTTTCCGCCGACGCCGGGCAATATGCGCCGCTTTGCACGGTGTTTCTGCTGACTGTTTTTTTGCCGGTTACAGGGCTGGTTTGTCATGCGGTTTATAAGAAAAGCGTTTTTCTTGCGGCGCTTTGGACCGCGCCGTTTTTGCTGGCTGCCTTGACGTTTCATGTAACTTTCTCAATTCCCGCGGCTTTCGCTCTGGGAACCGGCCTCGCGGTATTGATCTTTCTTGGCCCAGTGAACCGAAAAAGGAAATTTTCTCAAAAACGGCCCAAGCTCCAGGCGGAAGGCATCGTCTCTCAAATGGGCCTTGGCATGCTTCCTGTTGTTGCCGCCTGTTTTGCCCTGCTCTATCTATTTGTTCCGGCAAAGCAGTATCAGCCGCCTGCCCAGGCGGAAACTGTTCGGAATGAAATCATGAGCCGGCTGGCAGATGTGGACGCCCTGTTTCAGATGGGCAGCGTGGTGAACGGATTTTCCGGTCAGGTGAATTTAAAGCATGTGGGATCTATTCATTTGTATGGAAAGACCATGCTTCGCGTTTGGACTTCTGATGCCAAACCGGTTTATTTAAAGGGATTTACCGGGAGCGTTTACGACAATTCCGGTTGGCGGCCGCTTCCCGATGCACAATATAAGGAAATAGAATCCAAGCTAGGAGACAGGAACGTGCAGAATATGCTAGAATCCTATCTTGGGTTATTTTCCGCGAAAAATGGAACAGTGAGCCAATTTGAGCTCAAAGTCCGTAACGTTGCCGCCAGCCGCCGTTGGATTTATGCGCCATATGCACTGGCCACAACGCCGCAGAACATCACCGGAGTCCGCTTTGTGCATGACGCGTCCATCTGCTCCAGTTATTTGGCGGGTACTGCGAAATATAATCTGTTTGCATACCGGCAAACCGATCAAAATTTCAGATTTACTCCGGAAAACGTCTTTTTAAGCCTGCTGGCCGATATGCCGTTTTCCAATCACGTTTCCAGTTTTGCCCTGGAGGACCGTCTGAGACCGTACCTTCAAAGACAGAGCCAGTTTCGCATGCTTAGCCAGAATAATATTCAGGACTACTATAAGAGCACTTTGTCCAAAAACGACCTTGATTTGCTCAGCGGGGAGAAGCGGAATTTCATCGAAGCGGAGCAGGAATACCGGCTGTTTTTATATAAGCCGTATACCACGCTGCCTCAGGGACTGCGGAAGCAAGTGAGGTCTTTGCTGAAAAAAGAGGGTCTTTTGACGGACTATCCATCGGTGGATGAAATGGTTTCCGCGGTGCAGAAGTTTTTAAGCAGGGAATATGCATACACTTTGTCCCCCGGAAGCGTTCCGGAAGGATGGGATTTTACCTCCTATTTTCTGTTTCAAAATAAAAAAGGATACTGCGTGCATTTTGCCACGGCGGCGACGGTGATGCTACGGGCAATGGGGATTCCCGCCAGATATGCGGAAGGGTATATTGTGACGTCAGATGATTATAAAAACGCATCGGACGGCTGGGCGAATGTGAAAGACGACCATGCCCATGCATGGGTGGAAATTTACAATCCGGGGTATGGATGGAAACCTGTGGAGGTCACCTCGGGTTTTGAAAATTTGGAAAGCGGCAATCAAAATCTGTCCGCCGCTTGGGAGTCATCCCAAACCCCATCCATCCCATCGCCCCAAGAAACAGAAAATAAGCTGCCGGTTTCCGCTTCCCCGGCAGCCAGCCAAGCGCCGGCTTTTGGAATCAGCGGGGCGAGGGCAGTTTTGTTTTTTGTGTGTCTGCCTTTCTTGATGTGCCTTTTTTTGATGCTGTTTTTGCTGCTAAGGCGCAAATTTATTTTGATTCAGCGGGAAAAACGGTTTTCCATTTCCGACTCCAACGCTGCTTTGCTTTCCATTTATACGTATTGTTTCAGAATGGAACCATACGGTGCACAAATGGATCAAACCGTTACGGAGCTTGCGGAGAAAGCGCGGTTCAGCCGTCACCGCATCTCCAAAGAGCAGGTAAATATTTGCAGGGATTATGCAAAAAATTTGGCCGTCCAAACGTATGAAAACTTGACTTTATGGAAAAAAATGAGGTTTAAATATTGGGATCAATTGATTTAAAAGACGCCCCCAAAAAAGCAGAAAAGCCCTATCAATAATCATTCCCGCGAAAAAACCCGTGAACCGGAAAAAACGACCGGTATCACGGGTTTTAAGGTTTTTTGCTTTCCAGAGGTTTTTACAGCCAATAAGCCTCTACAACGGTTCCTTTCGCAATGGCGGCCGTGTTTCGCGGAATATCGGCGATCAAGTCGCAGTTTAAAAGAGAGGTAACCGCTCCGTTTCCCTGGGAGGGAAGAGGGTCAAAGCAGGCTATTCCGTCCACAATGACCAAGCGGCCGCGGATCAGCCGACCGTAAGGGCTTTCTTTTTCATAAGAACGCAGCATAGTTGCTTGGATGCGGCGGGGCAGTACAATCTCAAGGCCGGCAAGTTTCCGGAGAAAGGGAAGTCCCAAAAGCTGCATGCCCAATGCGGCGGATGCGGGATTACCCGATAGCCCTAAAATCAGTTTTCCGTTTTTTTCGGCGGCCAGAAGGGTTCCACCCGGGCGAAAACGGACTTTCCAAAACAATTGCTTTGCGCCGATTGCATCGGCTGCGGAGCGTACCATATCATAGTCTCCTGCGGAGACGCCCCCGGTGGTGATGAGGAGATCAGACACCTCTAGGGATTTTTCCAGGGCTGCGGCAATGGATTCGGTTTGATCCGGCACGACGCCGCCGAACCGCAGATCTGCGCCGGCCTCCAATGCATAGCCGCCCAGCGTGTAAAAGCTGCTGTTGCGGATTTTTCCATAAGGAAGGGAATTCGCGCCGGGCTGTTCAATTTCATTTCCGGTGCTGATGATGGTGACCACCGGTTTTTGAAACACCTTGATCCGGATATGGTTGACAGCGGCTAAAAGACCCGCGAGAGGGGGGGTAATCCGGATGCCTGCGGAGGCTATGAGGTTGCCCTTTCGCACGTCGTCGCCGGCCGGCACCCGGTTAATGCCCGGCTCCATAGGGTCGAAAATTTTGACTTCGGTTTCGGTAAACTCCGTGTTTTCCAACCGGAGCATCGTGTCGGCCTGTTCCGGAAAGGGCGCGCCGGTCATAATCCGTACCGCTTCGCCCTTGTGCACCGTGATGTTTCTGCCGTCTCCTGCCGCCACTGTGCCGATTACCTTCAGTGTCACCGGGTTTTCTTCACTGGCGGATCCAGAGTCGAAAGCCAGGAAAGCATAGCCATCCAGCGGGGCGCGGGGAAAGGGAGGGACATCTTCCGGCGCATGGACCGTTTCGGCCAAAATGCGCCCCATTGCCTGGTCCAGAGCAACGGTCTCTATGCATCGGCGCATGGGCAAGGAAAATAAAATGTTTTGCGCATCGCATAAGGAAAGACGCTCTTTTTTATTGGGATGGATTCTTCCATGCATCGTTTCTCATCCTTTATGCAGAAATTCCGTACCCCGGAGAAGCTCCACTTCTAGTTGGCTACCCTCCGGATGTTCGCTTTCCCCTGCCTTGGATAAGTGCTGGGCGTTGGAAGCAAGGCATTCCAAAAGCTGGCCGCCGTGAAAGTTGAGCGGCGTAATCAAATAGTCCCCATCCTGCCCGATGGAAACATGCATCCGCGTGAGAAATTCAAAGGGAGCGCCATGAAGTGGTTTGGTCAGCCTGCCGCGAATACGGGGATTTTGCCGGGGGGGCAAGTTTAGGAAGCGGCATACAAGGGGTGTTACAAACCATTCCAGTACGTGATATGCGCTGATGGCCGGTCCAGGCACAACAATGGCCGGTTTTCCTTGAACAAGGGAAACGCAAATGGGCCGCCCCGGTCCCGCGGCGGCCCAATGGCAGAGCACTTGGCCTTCCTCGCTCAGCATTCCGGCGTTATAGTCCTCGCCGCCTTTAGAGGATCCTCCGTTGATTAAAACGATATCCGCATGTTCCAACGCTTGGTACAGCGCGGTTCGCAGTTCCGCTTTGGAATCGCGGACAATAGGGTATAGGATAGGGTCTGCGCCCAATTCCAGCAACATATGTTTTACCATCAGGCTGTTGCTGTCTATGTTCTGGCCGCGTTCCGGTTTCTGACCGATGGGAACCAGTTCGCTCCCAGTTGGAATAAAGGCTACTCTGGGTTTTTTATAAACGGGAATTTTAGTCTTTCCTCCCATTGCGAGAGCCGCAAGGTCGGTGGTTCGGATCGGCAGCCCTCCCTCCATCAAAAGTTCTCCTTCGGAGACCATGCTGCCGCGGGGGCGGACATTCAACCCCGGTTTTACTTCGACACTGGGGGCGATGGACAGTCGGTTCTTTTCATCAAGGATGACGTCTTCAATCCGAATTACGCTGTCAAAGGCATCCGGAAAATCATCTCCGGTATCGGCCCGCGCGAAATCGACGCCGATGCGCCAGCCGGACGTATCCGGGATGCCATTGGAAAAACTTGCGCTCCGAACGGCAACGCCGTCCATCATGGATGCCCGAACGACGGGGAGTGTCACTTCAGAATACTGAGTTTTTGCAAGCACACGCTTGTAAGCGTCTTTCAGGTCAATGATTTCGGTTTCAAGGGGCGGAGTCCAGGCTTCAAACAGAGAAGAAAGTACTTTCCTCTTCGATGGTAATTTTTCTTGAAACATAACGTACCTCCATAACTAGCCATTATTCCACCAAGTGAATCTTTTGTCAATGTCAAATGGTTTTTTATTTAAATTATATAATTAAAAATAAAAATAGGTTAGAAATTTTAGAATTTCAAAAAACACAAAAAGGCTTTGAAAGCACAAAGTCTCTTTTTGGTATGGCGATGGATAGAGTTTACCGCCGGCCGGAGCGGAAAATGGAAATGATGAGAACCAGTAAAAGGATCAACGCCAATAGGAGCCCGGACTTTAAGATAAGGAGATTCAGCTGGTACATTTCACTGCCGGTGTTCGCGCTGGCGCCGGAGCCGATGATGACGCCGGCAATGATGATGCTGACGGCCAGCAGAACCATGCTCAGAGAGATTCTGTTGAAAATTTTCTCAATTCGCCGTTGGAAAGCGCTGAATCCTTTCCATTTCACTTCCATGGAATAGTCTTTGTCCTCCAGCCTGTTCATCAAATTTAGGAGAAAAGAAGGAAAGCGGTTCAGCAGACTTCCATAGTTCCATGCGCTTTTTTTGGCTTCGCGGCTGAGTTCCTCCGGCGAAAACGATTGGCGAAGCAGCTTTTTTGCAATGGGTTTTGCGATGAAGAGCGCATTTAAATCCGGGGCCAGCCGCTCCAGCAGGCTTTGCAGGATACCAAGCGATTTGGCCAGCAGCGCAAATTCCTGAGGAATCCGGATTTGATTTTTAAATGCAAATTGAAAGATTTCATATAAAAGAGCATCGATCTTAATTTCGTTCATGGGCATGGTTAGATATTTTTCAATGATTTCATCCACTTCTCGCTCAAATTTTCGCAGGTTTCCGGGGTCTGAAACCGCGTCCATGTCCATCATGGACCGGACGACCAAGGCGCTGTCCTTGGAAGCGGCTCCGATAAAAAAGTTGGACAGCATTTTCTTGCGTTTTGCACTGAGGCGGCCAACCATGCCCAAATCCAAAAAGACGATGGTGCCGTCGGGCAGAACTTGTATATTTCCCGGGTGCGGATCCGCATGAAAAAAGCCGTCTCTTAAAATCTGGTTGCAGATGGAAATGGCAAGCCGTTCGGCAACCATTCGTTTGTCAATGCCCGCCTGCTCCAGTGCATGGCTGTCGTTGATGGGGATCCCATCTATATATTCCATGGTTAAAATCCGCTTTGTAGTATAGATCCATCGGATCTGCGGCACTGCAATTCCCTTATCATAACGAAAATTTTTCCGGAAAATATCCGCGTTCTCCCCCTCTTTGGTAAAATCCAGTTCATTTTTGATGGT
>JAQVYO010000055.1 GCA_028708585.1 Oscillospiraceae bacterium | reverse complement strand
CCCTGTCCGTTCATATGGTTGCCCTGTCCAGCGAGGGCCACTCCACCGATCAGGCCTATGCAACCGCCGTAGTCCTTCTGCTGATTGTCACAGGAATCAACGCACTGGCCGCGCTGATCGCAAAAAAGATTGCGAAAGGATCCTAAGATGAATAAATTTTCCATTAAAAATTTAAACTTATATTACGGTGATTTTCATGCGCTGAAAGATGTCAGCCTCGCCATCCCCAAAAACAAAATCACGGCGTTTATCGGGCCATCCGGCTGCGGGAAATCTACCTTACTGAAAACTTTAAACCGGATGAACGACCTGGTGGAAGACTGCCGCATCATGGGGCAGGTGCTGCTGGATGGGGAGGATATTTATGGCGGCATGGATGTGAATCTGCTGCGGAAGCGGGTGGGCATGGTATTTCAGAAGCCCAATCCTTTTCCCATGAGCGTGTATGAAAACATCGCCTTTGGCCCCCGCACCCACGGCGTCCGCTCCAAGGCCAAGCTGGATGACATTGTGGAACGCTCTTTGCGGGGCGCCGCCATCTGGGAGGAACTGAAGGATCGCCTGAAAAAAAGCGCCCTGAGCCTTTCCGGCGGGCAGCAGCAGCGTCTTTGCATCGCAAGGGCCCTTGCCATTTCGCCCGACGTGCTTTTGATGGATGAACCGACCTCCGCCCTGGACCCGATTTCCACATCCAAGATCGAAGATCTTGCTGTGGAGCTGAAAAAAGATTATACTATTGTTATTGTGACCCACAATATGCAGCAGGCGGTGCGGATTTCCGACCGGACGGCTTTTTTCCTGCTGGGAGAAGTGGTGGAGGCCGGAAGCACCGAAACGCTGTTTTCCGTCCCCAAGGAAAAACGTACGGAGGATTATATTACTGGGAGGTTTGGCTGATGAGAACTAAATTTGACGAACAGCTGGAGTTTTTAAATACGGAACTGATCCAGATGGGCGCCCTTTGTGAAAACGCCATCGCCTCCGCGGCGAAGGCGCTTTTGGAGGGGGACGATGAGCTGGCCACCGCCGCCATTGCCCTCGAAGGGGAGATTGACCAGAAGGAGCGGGAAATTGAAACCCTCTGTTTAAAGCTGCTGCTGCAGCAGCAGCCTGTGGCAAGGGATCTTCGGACGATTTCCTCCGCTCTGAAGATGATTACCGATATGGAGCGCATTGGAGACCAGGCAGCGGACATTTCGGAAATTACCAGGCTTCAAAACATCAAAACCTCCGACAGCAAGCTGCACATCAATGAAATGGCCCTGGCCACCATCAAAATGGTTACTGACAGCGTCACCGCCTTTGTGAACCGGGATCTGGATTTAGCCCGTTCCGTCATTGTCTATGACGATGTGGTGGACGATCTGTTTGACAAAGTGAAGGGCGACCTCATCCAGCTCATCGAGCAAAAGAAAAGCGACGGGGAATATGCCATCGACCTGATGATGATCGCGAAATATTTTGAGCGCATCGGCGACCATGCCACTAATATCGCCGAATGGGTGGAGTTTTCCATCACCGGCAGGCACAAGGAAGGGCAGACTGTTTAGCGGCGGCATCCCGGCGCGGCGCCCGCGCGAACCTGCGGCGGAAGAAAGGAGCAGTATGAAGCGGACCTTGTTCTCCGGCATTTGGGCTTTTACCTTGCTTACGGTGTTTGCCACATCCGCCGCCCTGTCCCTCGCGGTGTACGGGAGGGCGTCCGGAGCGCTTCGGGAGGCTACCAGGCGGGAGGCGGAATCTATTTCCGGCGCCCTGCGCCTTGCCGGCAGCGCATACGCGGCACAGCTGGAAAAGGATCCCCAGGAGGGAAGCGTTTGCATCCTGAAGGCAGGCGGCGGGGTGCTCTATGACAGTGGCGGCGGGGAAACGGTATCTTCCGGTGGGGAAGCCGCCGTCGCGGACGCTTGGAAAAACGGCTCCGGAGAGGCGGCTTTTGCATCCTCCCTGCCTGGAAAACGGGAGGTATCCTGCGCCCGGCGGCTTTCGGACGGCGCGGTGCTTCTGGTGACCAACCACGGAAACGGCTTGCTTTTGACCATGGTTTCCCTGCTGCCCGCCACGCTGCCCGCGGCAGCCCTCTTTTTGCTGCTGGCGGCGGTTTTTGCCCGGCGGAAAAGGAAAACGGCGGCGGCCGCCATCTCCGCCCTGGATCTGGAAAACCCACTCGCAAACGATACATATGAAGAACTTTCGCCCCTTTTGATTCGGATTCAAAAGCAGAACCGGGAGCTTTGGGAAAAAACGGAGCGGAACAACAAGCGGCGGGCGGAATTTTCCGCCGTGACCCAGCATATGCGGGAGGGAATGGTGCTGCTGGACGGCAAGGCCTGTGTTTTATCTATGAACCCCAGCGCCATGGAGCTTTTGGGCGCGCCGGAAGGAGACTATCAGGGAAAACATATTCTGACGGTGAACCGGGATCTTGCGCTGCAAGGGCTGATCCGGAAAGCGGAAAAGGGCGAATCCTGCCAGCGGCTGCTGACCCGGGACGGGCGGCATTGCCTGGTGATGGCCGGACCTGTTTTACGGAAGGAGGAGGCAGGGATTCTGCTTTTGCTGCTGGACGTCACCGATAAACAGAACGCCGAGCAGATGCGGCGGGAATTTTCCGCCAACGTATCCCACGAGCTGAAAACGCCCCTGACCTCCATTTCCGGTTATGCGGAGATGATAAAGGAGGGGCTTGTACAGCCTCGGGACGTACCGGAGTTTGCCGGCAGGATCCATGAAGAGGCCGGCCGCCTGATCCTTTTGATTGAGGATATTATGAAGCTGTCCCGGCTGGACGAGGAAACCGCCCGCCCGCCCAAAGAGCAGGTGGAGCTGCTTTCCCTTTCCCGTTCGGTTTCGGAGCGCCTTGCGGCCCAAGCAAAAGATGCTGCGGTTTCCCTCTCTGTTTCCGGCGGGGAAGGGACAGTTTGGGGCGCAAGGCGGGTCCTGGAAGAAATGATTTATAATTTGGTGGATAACGCCATCAAATACAACCGGCCGGGCGGCAGCGTCCAGGTTACGGTGATCCCCGGGGAGGACGCGGTTTCTCTTTCAGTGAAAGATACCGGCATCGGCATTCCGCAGGAAGAGCGGGAACGGGTGTTTGAACGGTTTTACCGGGTGGATAAAAGCCGCTCCAAGCAGCGGGGCGGAACCGGTCTGGGCCTTTCTATTGTGAAGCACGGAGCCGCCTTTCACGGCGCAAAACTGGAGATGAGCAGCAAGGAAGGCGTGGGGACGGCCGTCCGGCTGCGCTTTGCGGCAGGAGGCAGGAAAATATGATTACGTATGAAGAAATCAGAAACAACCAGGCCATCAACACCTATATTACCAGGGCGGACGAATCCCTGGTCGCCATGGGCTATACCGAGCACAGCTTTGCCCATGTAACCAAGACGGCCGCCACCGCGAAATATATTCTGGAAACCATGGGCTTTTCCACCCGGGAAGTGGAGCTTGCGCAGATCGCGGGATATCTTCATGACATCGGCAATTTGGTCAACCGGGTGGACCATGCCCTCAGCGGCGCGGTGATGGCCTTTCGGATTTTAGACGACCTGGGCGCCGGTGCGGAGGAGATCGCCACCATCGTCACTGCCATCGGCAACCATGACGAAGGCACCGCGGTGGCGGTGAATCCCGTCGCCGCGGCGCTGATTTTAGGGGATAAGTCGGACGTCCGGCGCAGCCGGGTCCGCAACCACGACACCACTAATTTCGACATTCACGACCGCGTCAACTATTCCGTCAAAAAATCCTCTGTGAAAATCAACGAGGAGCACACCCTCATCAAGCTTAAGCTGAGCATCGACACCCGGTATTGTTCAATCATGGATTATTTTGAAATTTTTCTCGGCAGAATGGTGCTATGCCGCAAGGCGGCGGAAAAGCTGGGTCTAAAGTTCCGGCTGATTATCAACGAGCAGCAGCTTTTGTAAGCAGGGGAGGAAGCATGATTTATATTGTGGAGGACGATGAGAACATCCGGCAGATGGAATGCTACGCGCTGCAAAACAGCGGCTTTGAAACCGCCGGCTTTGAAACCGCCGGCGGTTTTTGGGCGGCCTGCCGGAAAGCGCTGCCGGAACTTGTGCTTTTGGATATTATGCTGCCCGGAGAGGACGGACTGCAGCTGCTCAAAAGGCTGCGGGAGGACCCGGGAACCAGGCGAGTGCCGGTGATTTTGATTACCGCCAAAACCGCAGAGCTGGATGTGGTGCGGGGGCTTGACATGGGGGCGGACGATTATATCGCGAAACCCTTTGGCATTTTGGAGCTTTTGTCCCGGGTGAAGGCCGCTCTGCGCCGGGCGGCACCGGAAAAGAGCGGCTCCCTTTACCGCTGCTTTGAGATCATGCTGGATGGGGAAAAACGCGCCGTTACCGTTTCCGGAGCGCCGTTGGAGCTGACCTTCAAGGAATTCGAGCTGCTCAAATATCTCATGTCCAACCAAGGAATTGTGCTTTCCCGGGACAAAATTATGGACAAGGTTTGGGGTACGGAATACGAGGGGGAAAGCCGCACTGTGGATATGCATATCCGCACCCTGCGGAAGAAACTGGGAAAGGCCGCCGGGCGGATTGGGACCGTCCGAAACGTGGGCTATAAAATCGGATGACGGTTTTCCGCACGCACCGTTTCGCCGTTTGATGGAAGTTTGTTGACACAGAGGAAAAAACAGCATAAAATGAGCGGAAGAAGTTGGTCGGGAGGAAGTGAACTTTTGGATATTTTTACAAAGTGCCAAAATTATACCACTGCGAAAGAGGCCCGTGAACAGGGGATTTATCCTTACTTTCACGCGCTGGAGTCCAAACAGGACGTGGAAGTCATTATGGAAGGCAAACGCCGCATTATGCTTGGCTCCAACAACTATCTTGGGCTGACTACCAACCCGGAGGTGATCGAGGCCGGCAGAAAGGCTTTGGAGCAATATGGTTCCGGCTGTTCCGGTTCCCGGTTTTTAAACGGAACGCTGCGGATGCACCTGGAGCTGGAAGCGGAGCTGGCGGATTTCCTGGGCAAGGAAGCCGTCGTCACTTTCTCTACCGGCTTTCAGACCAATCTGGGGATTATCAGCGCGGTGGTGGGCCGCGGGGACTATGTGATCTGCGACCGGGAAAACCACGCCAGCATTTATGATGGATGCCGCTTGAGCTTTGGAAAGATGCTGCGGTACAAGCACAACGATATGGAGGAGCTGGAGCGCGTCCTTCAGCGGATTCCGGATACCGCCGGGCGGCTCATTGTCACCGACGGTGTATTCAGCATGGGCGGCGACATTGCGCGGCTGCCGGACATTGTGACTCTTGCCAAAAAATACGGCGCCCGGGTCATGGTGGACGACGCGCACGCTCTGGGCGTCATCGGCGAAGGCGGAAGGGGAACCGCCAGCTATTTCGGCCTGGAGGACGACGTGGATATTTATATGGGCACCTTTTCCAAATCCCTTGCCAGCCTGGGCGGGTATATGGCAACCCGGGCCGATGTGGCGGAATATGTAAGACATTCCTCCCGCCCGTTTATTTTTTCCGCTTCCATTCCGCCCGCCAGCTGCGCCGCGGCGCTGGCCGCTCTGCGGTACCTGCGGCGGAATCCGGAGATTGTGACCCGGCTCGGCCGGGTATCCCGGTATGTCCGGGACGGAATGGAAAAGCGCGGTATCCCCACGCGGGTCTCCAAAACCCCCATCATTCCCATTTATACCTATGACATGATGCGGACGCTGACCATTGCCAAAGAGTTATATGACCAGGGTGTGTTCGTCAATTGCAGCCTGCCCCCCGCCACCCCTCCCACGGAGTGCCTGCTGCGGACCAGTTATATGGCCACCCACACCGAGCCTCTGATGGACGAGGCGATGGACATTATCGCCCGGGTCTTAAAGGAGCAGACATGCGAAACGTCGCTGTAATTACCGGCGGCAGCAGCGGGATCGGCCTTGCCACCGCCCGGATTTTCGCGGAGCATGGGTACACGGTCTATGAGCTGAGCCGGAAGGGACACGGCGAGGGGGAAATCCGCCATATCACGGCGGACGTGTCCGATTTTTCTTCGGTGGAAGCCGCCCTCCGGCAGGTATATGAGGCGGAAGGGCGGCTGGATGTGTTGGTGAACAATGCGGGGTTTGGCATTTCCGGCGCGGTGGAGTGCACCGATCCCGCCGACATCCGGAAGTTGTTTGACGTGAACGTTTTCGGCATGGTCTACTGCATTCAGTGCGCCGTTCCCTATATGAGGGAAACCGGCGGGGGCCATATCGTCAACTTAAGCTCCGTTGCGGCGCCGCTGTCCATTCCGTTCCAGGCGTTTTATTCCTGCACTAAAGCGGCCGTCAGTGATTTGACGTTGGCTTTGGCCAACGAGCTGCGGCCGTTTCACATTTCTGTCTGCGCCGTGATGCCCGGCGATATTCGGACCGGCTTTACCGAGGCCCGGAAAAAATGCGCCGCCGGCGGCGCATTTTATGGAACGGCCATTGAGCGTTCCGTCCTTCTGATGGAGCGGGACGAAAAAAACGGCATGCCGCCGGAGGCCGTTGCCCGCCGCGTCTTCGTGGCAGCGGGGAAAAAGCACCCCAAACCGCTGTATGCGGTGGGGGCCAAATATAAGCTGTTTGTGGTGACCGCCCGGCTTTTGCCCGTCCGGTTTACCAACTGGGTTGTGGGGATCCTTTACGCCTCCACAAAATAAAACGGGGCTTTGAACGCCCCGTTTGCGTTTCCGCAGGGATGCAAAACGGCAAACGAGGCGCTTTTCCGCCCGGCGGCAGAAAAAAACACACGTCTTTTCCAACACGAAACGGCTGGAAAGCGCGTGTGTTTTTGTTTTTTCCTTTGCTTTGGAGGGGCGTTTCCCATTCCGGGAAAGAGTCTCCTCCGGGGGCTTATCCGGCCTTTTAGCCTTCCGCAGCGCCAAAGCGGCGAAACCGCTCATAACGCTGCTGCAGCAGCGTTTCAACGGGAAGCGCCATTTTGCCGCACACAAAATTGATCATTTCGTTTTTTAACGTGCCATACAGCTCGCCCCCGCCCAGGCCCTTTTCCGAAAAAACATGCTCCACAACGCCCAGACGCCGCATATTGTCCGACGTGAGCTTCAAGTCCTCCGAAGCTTCCTGGGCCCTCTTGGGGTCCCGCCAAAGAATGTTGGCGCAGCTTTCCGGGGAGATGACGGAGTAAAACGCGTTTTCCAGCATCCAGACTTCGTCGGCTACCGAGAGCGCCAGGGCGCCGCCGCTGCCGCCTTCGCCGATGAAGATGGTGAGAATGGGGGTTTTCAGGGTCATCATCTCCATCAGGTTCATGGCGATGGCCTGGCCCTGGCCCCGTTCCTCCGCCCCGATGCCGCAAACGGCTCCCGCGGTATCCACAAAACAGATGACCGGCCGGCGGAATTTTTCCGCCTGCTTCATCAGCCGCAGCGCTTTCCGGTATCCCTCCGGGTTGGGGGCGCCGAAATTCCGGTATACTTTTTCCTTCAAATCCATGCCTTTTTCAATGGCGATGACGGTAACCGGATCGCCCTGCAGTCTTGCCACACCGGCCACAATCGCGGTGTCGTCCGCAAAGCATCGGTCGCCGTGCAGCTCGATGAAATCGGTGAAAATGCCGCGGATGTACCGGGTTCCCGTGGGACGGCCCTTGGCCCGGGCCAGCTTTACCTTGTCGTATGCCGTGCTCATCGGGCGGCCCTCCTTTCATGCAGCTTTAACAGCCGTTCAATGGCGGCTTTCTGCTTTGGCCGCGGCACAATCAGATCCACAAATCCATGCTCCAGCATGAATTCCGATTTTTGAAAGCCGTCCGGAAGCTTTTTCCGGGTGGTCTGCTCAATGATTCTGGCGCCGGTGAACCCAATGGTGGCCCCCGGCTCCGCTATGATAATATCCGCCTCCATGGCAAAGCTTGCGGTAATGCCTCCGGTGGTGGGATCGGTCAGAACCACCGCATAAAAATTACCCGCGTCGCTGTGCCGCCGCACCGCGCCGCTGACTTTGGCCATCTGCATGAGGGATAGGATGCCCTCCTGCATTCTGGCGCCGCCGGAAACGGTGAAGCCAACCACCGGAAGGCTGTTTTCCGCGGCATACTCAAACAGGCGGGTGATCTTTTCCCCCACGACGGTTCCCATGCTGCCCAACATAAAATAAGGCTCCATCACGAACAGCGCGCAGGGCATCTCGCCGATTTTCGCGGTTCCGCAGATGACCGCTTCCTTTTCCCCGCAGGCAAGCTGCGCGTTTTTCAGCTTTCTTTCATACTCCGGAAAGCCGATAATGTCCCGGCTTTCCAGATCGCCGTACAGCTCAGAAAAGCTCCCGGGCGCCGTTAAAACATGGAGCCTCTGGCGCGCGTTCATGCGGAAATGATAGCCGCATTTGCAGACGTTCAGCTGCTCCCAAAGCTGGCTCACCGGCGTGGCCGTTTTGCAGATTGGGCAGGTGCTGGTAAGCTCCGCGTCTTCCGCCACCGTCGGCGCCGGAACCCTTCCGCCCTTTTCCAATTCGTTTTGCGGCTTTCTGAAAATTTTGTTCAGCAAAGGTTATCCCCCCTTGTTTGTTAAAAAGTCCGTATAATAATCTCCCATCATAAACGAAGCGTCGTTTGTGATATCGATCTGCTGCTCAATGTTGTTGGGGACTCCGTCCACCACTAGTTCGCACAGGGCGGACTGCATCTTGCGAATGGCCTCTTCCCGGGTTTTGGCGTGCACGATCAGCTTGCCGATCAGGGAATCGTAGTAAGGCAAAACCGTATCCCCCTGATAAAGCGCCGTATCAAACCGCACCCAAGGGCCGCCCGGCACATGCAGGAAGGAGACCGTTCCGCCCTGCTTTGCGTTGATGCGGCATTCAATGGAAGCGCCCTGTGGCGCAACGTCGCTCTGCTGAAAATCCAAAAGAACGCCGGCGGCGATCCGAATTTGCCATTTTACGATATCGATGCCGCTGACCATCTCGGTCACCGGGTGTTCCACCTGGAGACGGGTATTCATTTCAATAAAATAAAACGCCCCGTTTTTGTCCAGCAGAAACTCCACCGTTCCGGCGTTCAAATAGCCGGCCGCCGCCGCCGCCTTTTTGGCGGCGGCTATCAGCTTTTGCCGCAGCGCGCCGTTTACGGCGGGAGAAGGAGATTCCTCCACCAATTTCTGGTTGTTCTTCTGGATGGAACATTCCCGCTCCCCCAGACACACAACGTTTCCGGCTTCGTCCGCCAGAATCTGTACCTCCACATGCTTTACGGGGGACAAAAACTTTTCCAGATACAGCCCGTCGTCGCCGAAGGCGGTTTCCGCTTCGCTGGAGGCGGTGAGAAATCCATGCTCCAGTTCCGAAGGGGTATGGACCAGGCGGATTCCTTTGCCGCCGCCGCCGGCCCTGGCCTTAATCAGCAGCGGATAGCCGATTTCCCGGGCGCAGCGGAGGGCGTCGGCGACGCCGTGCAGAAGGCCGCTGCCCGGAACGGTGGGGATGCCGATGTTGCTCATCATCCGCCGGGCGGCGTCCTTATCCCCCATCCGGGAGATGATAGGTTCTTTCGGCCCGATGAATACAATGCCGTGCTTCTGGCACAAAGCGGCAAAGCCGCTGGTTTCTGAAAGAAACCCGTACCCCGGGGGGATGGCCTGGGCGCCGGTGGCCAGCGCGGCACTGAT
>JAQVYO010000054.1 GCA_028708585.1 Oscillospiraceae bacterium | reverse complement strand
CCTTCGCAATTGTGGTTTTTCCCTCCAAGTTTTGCCCGGTCAGACGTTTAAATTCGGTAATGCGGGTATAAGGGCGGTCCACCGTGTAGTTGACGGTGCCGTAAGCTTGATACCAGGTGACATTTTGGGTTTCAAACTGGAAGTCCAGGGTGCGGTAAGGCAGGCGCCCAAATCGGCAGCCAAACAACTCATCCGCCGCTCCGGTGTAAATCACGGGTTTGGGAAAGTGCGTTCCGGACAGAAAAACCGTGTTGTTTTCAAAATGCAACACCGAGCCGGCCTCGGTGTTGAGCAGGACGCGGATGTTGGGATGATCCAGCATTCGGTGAAACAGGGCGGCGTAGCCGTTTCGGGGGATGCCTTGGTAAACGTCCTGAAAATACCGGTCGTCCCGGGAAAGCACAATCGGAACCCGGGCGGTAACCAGAGGGTCGATTTCCTCCGGCTTGACACCCCACTGCTTTTGCGTATAATAGACAAAAATGTTTTCGTATACATACTCTGCAAGGGCGGACAGATCCGGGTCCGGATTCTCCTTCAGCTCCAGAATGGTCACTTTCCGGCCGGCTCCGTAGGATGCTAGGAGCTTCTGTTCCAGCAGGGCAGCCTTGTCAGATGCAAACGCTTTGTACAGAGAATGAAGGTTGAAGGGAATGGGCATGAGCTGCCCGTGCACATTTCCGGCCACTTTGTGCTCATAGACGCGCCATTCGGTAAAGCGAGAAAGATAGTCAAAGACTCGTTTTGTATTGGTGTGGAAAATATGGGGTCCGTACCGGTGGATGAGTATGCCGGACTCATCCGGACAGTCATACGCGTTTCCCCCGGTGTGGTTTCTCCGCTCCAGAACCAGCACCTTGCGGTTCCCACGTTCCGCCAGCTCCCGGGCGGCTACGGCTCCGGCAAAGCCGGAGCCAATAATCAGGCAGTCATAATCATTCCAATTCATACGGGACAGATACGCTCCTTTGCCATACATGGTAAACATTATACCGTTCTCGTGCGCAAAATACAATAGCTTCCTTGGTTCGGGAAAAAGGAGCCTTTGCCCGCTAGGACGCTTGACGAATGCGGAACAGCGCGTTGAGCAAGGTCCAGTTACCGGGGAAGGGGCGCATCATATTCCAGTAGCCGACCCCCTGAAATCCATATTCCCGGACAAGGTCCAGTTTGGCCTTTATGCTCCGCACGTCTTCAAACCAAACCTCATGAGGATCTCCCTGCCGGTTGTAGTAGCGAAAATGGGGCGTTTGGGCCTCTTCGTCAAATTCAATGGCCGCGCCGTATTCGATGGCAAGGTCCACCGCCCGCACGTTGGAGATGGACTGGGCCCTGGTGGTTCCCTGGAGAAAGGGGAGCGGCCAGTCATATGCATAATTGGGCATCCCCATGAAAATTTTTTCCCTGGGGATTTTGGTGACGGCATAGTCCAGCACCCGGCGGACGGCGTTTATGGGCGCCACCGCCATGGGCGGCCCGTAAGTGTACCCCCATTCGTAGGTCATGAGAAACACCGCGTTGGCAGCCTGCGCCATGCCGCCGTAATCGTGTCCTTCATATAAAGTGCCGGGCTGAGTATCCGAGGTCTTCGGGGCCAGTGCCACAACCACTTCATAGCCCAGCGGATTGAGCCGGTCGCGCAGCGCCGCGATGAAACCCGTGTAGGCGTCCCGGTCTTCCGGATAAATGAATTCAAAATCAACGTCAAGCCCATAGTAGCCTTTGCGCTGCAGGTTGTCTAAGATCTCTTCAATCAGGCGGTTTTGCACATCCTGATTGGTCAGAACCAGGTGCGCTCTTGTGTTGCTGAAGCCGCCCTCCTCCGTCATGGTGGACAGGTGCATCAGCGGTTGAACGCCATATTCCCCGGACAGGCGGATGAGTTCGGCGTCGGTTAAATCCAGAAGCCCGCCCGCAGCCGTGAGTCCATAGGTAAACGGCGTAAGATAGGTGAGAAAGGGCAGCGTGCTCCGCAGCAGATCCCGGTTGACGAAGGGGTATGCGTATCCGTTCACGGAAAGGGGGCCTTCGGGGTGGTCGTTATAGGAAAGCACCAAAGTCTGCCCCGGCGTGATAAGCTCCCGGCCAAACAGAATAAAATTATTCTGGAACAGTTCCCGGATGGAAACGCCGTTTGCCCGGGCGATGGAATCCAGCGTTTCTCCCGGCTGCACCACATGGGTTTTTTCCGGGAATAAAATCAGCAGGGCCTGCCCCACCGCAAGCTGAGACCAGTTGGTGATCCCGTTGTTGGCCACCAGATGCGCAAGTGAAACGCCGTATTGGCGGGCGATGGAGTCCGCGGTTTCTCCCTGCTTCACCACATGAATAATCATAGCTTCCTCCTTGCTGTTTCTGCATGAATGTTCCTCGGATGAGCGTATGCAGGGGATAAATGAAATTGGGCGGCTAGGAAACCATTTTTGTTTCCGGATTCGGTAATAATATGGTATATGCGCTCCATATTAGGAAGAAATTTTGTTTGCAACCACGAAAAGGGGCTAGACAGGATGAAAGATTGGTTGTATAATTATCGCCATACAATAGGGAAAGGGGAGAGCCAGCCATGTATCAGATAGTGACCAAACGCCGCTTAAACGACATCGTTACATTGATGGAAGTCGCGGCTCCAGCGGTTGCTGCCAAGGCTCAGCCGGGGCAGTTTATTATGTTCCGCTTGGATGAGTTAGGAGAGCGGGTTCCACTGACAATTTCGGGATATGACAGGGATAAGGGAACCATTGAGATTATTTTCCAGCATATGGGCCGCTCCACCAAAATGCTGGCGCAGATGGAAGAAGGCGACTATATTTCTGACTTCGTCGGACCGTTGGGAAAGCCCTCCAATTTTGAAGGGATGAAAAAGGTCTGCGTGGTCGGCGGCGGCGTGGGCTGCGCCATCGGGTATCCTGCTGCCAAGGCGCTCCATGACATGGGCGTGGAAGTGGATATGATTGCCGGCTTCAAAAACAAAGACATTGTGATTCTGGAAGATGAGATGAGGGCCGCCTGTGATAACCTGTATCTCACAACCGACGACGGCTCCTATGGAGAAAAGGGCTTCGTGACTGACAAACTGAAGAGCCTGCTGGAGTCCGGCAAAGGCTATGACACGGTGTTTGCCATCGGTCCTGTGATTATGATGAAATTTGTCAGCGCGGTGACCAAGCCGTTCGGCGTACATACTGTTGTAAGCCTCAATCCTATTATGATCGACGGGACTGGAATGTGCGGCGGGTGCCGCGTGACCGTCGGCGGGGAGACAAAGTTTGCCTGTGTGGACGGGCCTGAGTTTGACGGGCATAAGGTGGATTTCGACGAACTGATGAAGAGAAACGCATTCTACAAGGAACAGGAACAAAAAGCCGGCGAGCACATTTGCCGCTTGACGGGAGGTGTCCGTGTTGGCTAACATGTCACCCAAAAAAAATCCCATGCCGGAACAGGATCCTCTGGTCCGGAACAAGAATTTTGAAGAAGTGTCCAAAGGGTACACAAAAGAGATGGCTATGGACGAGGCGGGCCGCTGCTTAAATTGCAAGGCAAAGCCCTGCGTGTCTGGTTGCCCGGTAAACGTTCGTATCCCCGAATTCATTCATGCGGTCGCGGAAGGCGACTTTGACGGCGCCTATGAGATTATCACGTCCACCAACCGGCTGCCTGCCATTTGCGGCCGTGTCTGTCCCCAGGAAAGCCAGTGCGAGGGCAAATGCGTGCGCGGCAAAAACGGCGAGCCGGTGGGCATCGGCCGGCTGGAGCGCTTTGTGGCCGATTGGCATATGGAAAACGGTAAAGAAGCGGTTAAGGCGCCTGTATCCAACGGACATAAAGTGGCAATTATCGGGTCCGGGCCTTCCGGCCTTTCCTGTGCGGGAGACTTGGCCAAGGAAGGTTACGATGTAACCATCTTTGAAGCGTTTCACAATGCCGGCGGCGTTTTGGTATACGGAATTCCTGAGTTCCGTCTGCCCAAGGCCATTGTGCGCCGTGAGATTGAAAACCTAAAGGCCATGGGCGTGAAGGTGGAAACCAACACCATTATCGGGAGAACGGTATCGGTTGACGAGCTGTTTCATCAGGGATTTGAAGCGGTTTACATTGGTTCGGGCGCCGGACTGCCCCAGTTTATGCACATCCCCGGCGAATCCCTGCTGGGCGTTTATTCTGCCAACGAGTATCTCACCCGGATCAACCTGATGAAAGCATATAAAGACGGCTATGATACCCCCATTGCAAAGAGCAAGGCGGTTGCGGTTATCGGCGGCGGCAACGTTGCGATGGACGCGGCCCGCTGCGCAAAGCGTATGGGCGCGGAGACGGTTTATATCGTATACCGCCGCTCCGAGGAGGAACTGCCTGCCAGAGCGGAAGAAGTTCACCACGCCAAAGAGGAGGAAATTATTTTCCGCCTTTTGAACGCTCCGGTTGAAATCCACGGGGACGATAAAGGAAGAGTCTGCGACATGGAATGCGTGGAAATGGAACTGGGCGAACCGGATGCTTCCGGACGCCGCCGTCCCATTGAAAAGAAAGGCTCTAACTTTAAGCTGGATGTGGACACGGTCATTGTCGCCATCGGGACCAGCCCCAATCCTTTGATTAAGTCCACCACTGAGGGCCTGGAAGCCAATAAGAAGGGATGTATCGTAGCCGACGATGCCGGAGCGACAACCCGCGAGGGCGTTTTTGCCGGCGGCGACGCGGTTACCGGCGCGGCAACGGTCATTATGGCGATGGGAGCCGGCAAAAAGGCTGCCGAATCCATTAAAGCCTACATCGCATCCAAGCAATAAGGGATCTGCCGATGACCTTTCGATATCTGCCTCGGGGCGTTTGCTCCCGGGAAATCCTTTTGGATCTGAGCGGAGACCGCATCAATTCGGTGCAGGTGATGGGGGGCTGTTCTGGAAATCTTCAAGGCATTTCCCGCCTGGTGGCGGGGATGAAGATGGACGATGCCATTGCCAAGCTGGAGGGCATCCGGTGCGGACGGAAGGGTACGTCCTGCCCTGACCAGATTGCGCAGGCGCTAAAGGCGGCAAAAGCGCGGGAATAAAGGCGTTTTCCTGCCAAACCTGTTAAAAATTGATACGGGCAATTTCATTCCGCCGCTGAAAGCGGGCATGGCGGTGCTTGAACAAAGCATTGTATTCCGCACAACGGTTTTGGCATGAAATTGCCCGCTCTTAACTATCTTGCGTCTGATGGCCGCACAGCCGGCCTGAAACAGGAAGAAGCGGTTCGCCGGCTTTTCCGTCGGACGGAAAACGGAAAGGAAGGCAGCCGATGGGCTCAGATCTTAAAAAAACCTTGGCTTATTTTTGCCCGGCCTGCCGTCGGGCGGTGATTGCGGAACGAAGCTTATTTGCTCTGTCCGCTTCCGCCGCAGAGATTACTTGTCTCTGCGGCGGCTCCCATATTCGGGCGGAGTTGACGGATGGGAAATTCCGCCTTACGGTGCCCTGCTTATTTTGCGGAAGAGAGCATTCCGTTGTTTGTTCCGCAAAAAGCTTTTTAAAGTCGGAGGCGCTGGCTTTTTCTTGTGCCGCCTCCGGATTGGACTGCTGCTATGTGGGAGAGGAGGGAAAAGTGCGGGCGGCCATGGCCCGGCTTTCTCAAGTGGTGGACAAGCTGTGCTCCGTTCGGGGTGCTCCGGGTACTTTTCTGGATGAGATTGTGATGGAAGAAGTGCTTTCCGAGCTGAAAGAGATCGCATCCCGAAATGGCGTTTCCTGTGAATGTGGCTCCCATAAATTCCGGCTGAGCGTAAATTTCAGTTCCATTGATGTGGTCTGCGCGGAATGCGGCGCGATGGCGCGGATTCCCGCGGCAACGATGGACGATGTAGAGCGAATCTGCTGTAAGAATCATATTATCATGAAAAAGATTTAATTCAGAAATATTCCGGTTTTCAGTTTCATTAGAATTCCGGTGCTGTTTTGGGGGCGGCGAAGGGATCCTTTCCCGTATGCGTCCGGCTGAAAAATAAAATAGAAAAAGGGCTTGCGTTTTTAATGCAAGTCTGATACGTTACTATAAATATAAACGGATCAAGAAACTGACGAAATGGATGGAGGCATGCTAGAATGCGGTTTGATGCCGAGGAAAAGTTTGGGAGAGAGGGGCTTACGTTTGACGACGTACTTCTGGAGCCTCGTGAGAGCAATATCGTGCCTGCGGATATTGATTTGTCCACATGGCTCACAAAGAAGATCAGGCTGAATATCCCCATGATGAGCGCCGCCATGGATACGGTCACCGAGTACCGCATGGCAATTGCCATTGCCCGGGAGGGGGGGATCGGCGTCATTCACAAAAATATGAGCATCGAGGCGCAGGCGGAGCAAGTGGATATGGTAAAACGGTCGGAAAACGGCGTCATTACCAATCCTTTTTATTTGGGGCCGGGGCACACTTTGGCGGAGGCGGACGAGCTGATGGCAAAATACCGGATTTCCGGCGTGCCCATCTGCGATAATGGCCGACTGGTGGGAATTATCACCAACCGGGATATGAAATTTGAAGAGGATATGTCCCGGATGATCGACGAGGTCATGACCAAAGATAATTTGGTGACCGCTCAGGAGGGCATTACCCTAAAGGAAGCAAAAGCCATTTTGCGCAGGCATAAGGTGGAGAAGCTGCCTTTGGTGGATGAAATGTTTAACCTGAAAGGCCTGATTACCATTAAGGATATAGAAAAAGCGGTTATGTATCCCAATTCCGCCCGGGATGAAAAAGGGAGGCTTTTGGTGGCGGCCGCCATTGGCGCGACTTCCGACGTGATAGACCGGGCCGCGGCGCTGGTGGAAGCGGGGGCGGATGTGCTGACGCTGGACTCCGCCCATGGGCATTCCCGGAACATCCTAAAATGCATCAAAAACGTGAAGGAACGCTTTCCGGATATGCAGCTGGTTGCGGGCAACGTAGCCACCGCCCAGGGAACAAAGGCGCTGATCGAAGCGGGGGCGGACTGTGTCAAGGTTGGCATCGGACCCGGATCCATCTGCACTACACGGGTGGTGGCCGGCATTGGCGTGCCGCAGATTACCGCCATCTACGAGGCTGCAAAAATGGCGGCGAAATATGGCATTCCCGTCATTGCGGACGGCGGGATTACATATTCCGGCGATATTACCAAAGCCGTTGCCGCCGGCGCCAATGTTGTTATGGCCGGTTCCCTTCTGGCCGGCTGCGAAGAAAGCCCGGGGGAAACGGAAGTCTATCAGGGAAGGCAGTTTAAAGTCTACCGGGGGATGGGCAGCCTTGCCGCAATGAATAAAGGCAGCAAGGACCGGTATTTTCAGGAAAATTCCGTAAAACTAGTGCCGGAAGGCGTGGAAGGCCGAGTTCCTTACCGGGGTCCCGTTTCTGAAACCGTTTATCAGCTGATGGGCGGCCTGCGTTCCGGTATGGGCTACTGCGGAACCAGGACCATTGCCGATTTGCAGGAAAACGGAACGTTTATCCGCATTACTGGCGCGGGCCTGAAAGAAAGCCATCCTCACGATATTTATATCACCAAGGAAGCGCCTAATTACACCATGAACCCCTGATGGCGTTCGGGAGCATGAAACGATTTTTTTCCGGCGAGGAGGCATAGCCCTGATTTGCCCGCCCCAAAGGGAACAAAGATGGAAGGGAGAATCCCTCCCATCTTGTTCAGGGTTTGGCATTTTATTTCCGGGTGATGGGGGATAAAACCCGCATCCCACAAGACAAGGAGCGTTTTGTCCTCGGCCGGGAAATGTTTTTCTTGACAGAAGAAATTTTAACTGATATACTATGATCCGAAAAAACAAAGCAGGATTGGCGCCCCCATCCTCACCGCCCATTTCAAATGATGCGTCGGTTTACATGGAAGCTGCGGCTCCGGTTGATTGCCGGAGCGTGTTGGCGGTGTTGCGCGGGTGCCAGATTGGCAGCCGCGTTTTGCATTGGAGGTGCTTTGGTATTAGTAACATGGATCATCAAATCAATGAAGAAATCCGCGACAGGGAAGTTCGGTTGATTTCCGCAGCAGGAGAGCAGCTTGGGGTTATGTCCTCCCGGGCCGCCATGGAAATTGCTGCCGAAAAAGAACTGGATTTGGTTAAAATTTCGCCCAACGCGAAACCGCCTGTGTGTAAGCTAATGGATTATGGGAAATTCCGCTTTGAACAGGCAAAAAGAGAAAAGGAAGCCAAGAAAAACCAGCATGTCGTGGAAGTCAAAGAGGTGCGGATGTCACCGGGTATCGACGTAAACGATTTTAATGTGAAGCTGCGGAACGCGCAGAAATTTTTGGCTGATGGGGACCGGGTGAAGGTGACCGTTCGTTTTCGCGGCCGGGAGATGGCGCATACCAATATCGGTGAGCGTATTCTGCTGAAGTTTGCGGAGCAGTGTCAGGAAATCGCCAACGTGGATAAAAACCCGAAATTGGACGGACGCCATATGTCCATGTTCTTATCGCCCAAGGTCTCCAAAAGCCTACAATAGCCATTCACGATGATGAATCGTATGATACGGAAGGAGTAATACAATGCCTAAGATTAAGACGCACAGCGGCGCAAAAAAAAGATTCAAGCTGACGAAATCGGGCAGGGTAAAGCGCTCTCATGCATTTACCAGCCATATTCTGACTAAAAAAACAACCAAGCGCAAGAGAGGCCTCCGAGCCGGCGCCTATGCGGATAAGACCAATGAGGCTACCGTCCGGCGTATGATCCCTTATAAATAAGAACAACGAGCTTGCAGCTTAGAGTATAGGAGGCTTATTCAGATGGCAAGAGTGAAGGGCGCGATGATGTCGCGCAAAAGAAGAAAAAAAGTGTTAAGACTGGCAAAAGGATATTGGGGGTCCAAGTCCCGTCATTTTAAGATGGCCAACCAGGCGGTTATGAAATCCCTTACCTATGCGTATACCGGCCGCCGGCTGAAGAAAAGGGATTTCCGCCGTCTTTGGATTACCCGCATCAGCGCGGCCGCTCAGATAAATGGCTTGAACTATTCCCGGTTTATGTACGGCCTTAAATTGGCTGGGATTACGATCAACCGCAAAATGCTTGCCGAAATGGCGGTGAACGACAAAGCAGCTTTTGCCGCCCTGGCGGAAACGGTCAAAGCCAAGCTGGCCTAAGACAGGGCCGATTGGGTGGCCTGTGTTTTGAACTTTTATAACCCTCAAAGGGACAAGCTTTGTTTCCTTTAGAAACAGCCCGTATCCGGATTTGCTCCGGGTACGGGCTTTCGTGCCGCAAAAAAGGACCATGCGGGACAGCGCCTCCGGCCTAGACGCGCAGACGGAGGACCAAATTTTCCCGGGGGGTGACAAACGCGGTTTGATAAGGGTCGTAAACCACCATGCCAGGCCGGGCGCCAACCGGTTTTTTGACATGGCGCGCCAGCGTGTAATCCACAGGGACCTTTTGCCCGCCGCGGGCACTGGAGAAAAAGGCGGCAAGCTCTGCGGCCTGGTTGACGCTGATAGGATCCGGCTCTTTCCCTTGACACCGCAAAATGACGTGGGAGCCGGGCATCTTCTGTACATGGAACCAAACGTCGCTTTTGAAGGCGGTTTTTAGGGTCAGCTGGTCGTTTTGCATGTTGTTTCTGCCAACTAGAATTTTCAGCCCTGCACTGGAGCGAAACTCCATGGGCTTTGAAGGGGAATTCCTTTTTTCTTTTCGGCTTTTTCCCCGGGAGGGCAAAATGCCAGCTTCCAAAAGTTCCTTTCGGATTTCCATTAGGTCTTGTCCATGTT
>JAQVYO010000053.1 GCA_028708585.1 Oscillospiraceae bacterium | reverse complement strand
TTTCCCAGTCCGCGAAAAGAGCGTTCCACTCTTGTTCCTTTTTTTCAAACACGCTTTGCATCGCCGCAAAGTGGCCGTACACTTCCTTTGGAACCTGGAATGGCTCCTGGCTCCAGCCAAAAAACTCCTTCATAGCCCTGATATTATCTTCTCCCAGAGGCTCGCCATGGGCGCTGGCTTTTCCGGCCTTCGGCGTTCCGTAAGCGATCTGAGTCCTAACGATGATGAGGGAGGGACGTTTTGTTTCCTCCCGGGCGTTTTTCAGGGCCTGCCCAATAGCGTCCACGTCTTCCCCGTCTTCCACGGTTGCCACATGCCAGCCATAAGCGGCAAAACGGGCGGCAACATCTTCCCGAAAGGTGATTGCGGTATCGCCTTCAATGGTAATCGCATTGCTGTCATATAGGGCAATCAGCCTGCCCAAGCCCATGGCTCCCGCCATGGAGGCCGCTTCCGAAGACACGCCTTCCATCATGCAGCCGTCGCCCATCAGCACATAGGTGTCATTATCCACCACTGGATAGCCTTCCCGGTTAAACAAGGCCGCAAGATGCGCTTCCGCCATCGCCATGCCCACCGCCATCGCCATGCCCTGCCCCAGCGGCCCGGTGGTGGCTTCCACTCCCGCGGTATGTCCGTACTCCGGGTGCCCGGGCGTTTTGCTGCCCCACTGCCGGAACGATTTGAGATCCTCCATCGTAAGTCCGTAGCCAAAAAGATGCAAAAGGGCATATTCCAAAGCGGATGCGTGCCCCGCGGACAGCACAAAGCGATCCCGGGCCGGCCAGGAAGGATGGCGCGGGTTCTGCTTCATTTGGCTCCATACGGCATATGCCATGGGAGCCGCTCCAATGGGCGTGCCCGGATGTCCGCTGTTCGCTTTCTGTACCGCTTCCGCCGCAAGCACCCGAATAGCGGTAATGGCTTGCTTTTGGGATTGATTCATGTTTTACTCTCCTTTATTTTCATTCCATGCGTGAGGCTCATTCCAAAGGTCCGGAACCCATATAATCTCCCTGGGAGGACAGGCGCCCAGGGCGCAGGCCGCCGCCCGCCAATTTGCTCCCGCATAGCTTCTGAATCTATAGTCTTTCCGGCTGGATGTGATTTTACCGTCCTTTGAAAAAAGAAACTCGCTTTCTCGCAGCGGCACCGCCAGTCCTTCCCCCGTACACTTGCAATAACTTTCTTTTAACGTCCAAAGGGAAAAAAAACGTTCCCTTTGATCTGCGCAGGACGAATATGCCTCATATTCCCGGCTGCTCATCACGCGGCGGGGAAGTCCCGCGCGGCAGGGCCTCATTTGTTCAATATCCACCCCCAAAGGACCCGTGCCAAGGCCGCAAAAGGCAAAGGGGCCGCTGTGGCTCAAGTTGAAAAACAGGCTCGGATAATCTGGAAAATAGGGTTTCCCTCTTTTCTCCCTGGCCAGTTCCGGCAGTGTCTTAAGGCCAAACACCCGCCGGACCCCATAGGAAAGCAGGGAATATGCCAGCACCTTCCCATCCCTTCCCTGGGCAGCAAACAGGTAAATTGCCATGAAAGGCCCCCTTTTCCAAGCCCAAAACGCGCAAAGGCTTATTGCCTGTACCCTTTCGCTTCCAATACCGAAACCACCTGCTGCACACAGTTTTTGCAAACATCCGGATCCTTCGCCTCCACCATCACGCGAAGCAGCGGTTCCGTTCCGCTGGGGCGGACCAGAATCCGCCCGTCCTCCCCCAGCCTGTTTTCTACTTCCTGAACGGCAGAGCAAACATCCTCGTCTTCCATCGCCGTCTGTTTATCCGAGACTCTGACGTTTTCCAACACCTGCGGATAAATGGACACAGGTTCCGCAAGCTTGCTGAGGGATGTCTTTCGTTCCAGCATCACCTCCATCAGCTTAATAGAGGTGAGAATCCCGTCGCCCGTGGTGGCGTATTTGCTGAAAATAATATGCCCGGATTGTTCCCCGCCCAAACGATGCCCGTTGGCCTGCATATTTTCATAGACATATTTATCTCCCACCGCCGTCTGAACATATGAAATGCCTGCCTGTTCAAAGGCTTTATAAAGGCCCAGATTGGACATCACGGTGGTAACAACGGTATTGTTCAGCAGCTTGCCTCGTTCTTTCAAATACTTTCCGTAAATATACAAAATCCGGTCTCCGTCCACCACATTGCCTTTTTCATCCACGGCAATACACCGGTCCGCATCCCCGTCGTAAGCAAATCCGATATCAAGACCCTTTTCCTTTACAAATTGCCGGAGCGCCTCAATATGCGTGGACCCACAATTTTCATTGATATTGACCCCGTTGGGCGCGTTGTTGATGACAAAGGTTTCCGCCCCCAAAGCGTCGAAAACATTTTTTGCAATCATCCAAGCGCTGCCGTTTGCACAGTCCAGCCCCACTTTCACATTTTTATACGAACGAATAGCCAGCGAAATTAAATATCCGATGTACCGGTTCCGCCCGGCGGCATAATCCACCGACCGGCCAATCTTCTCCCGGGTTGCCAAGGGAATTTCCCCCATCCGCCCGTTTAAGTACGCCTCAATCTGGTCGATCACCTCCTGTTCCATCTTCTCCCCTTTTCCATTGATGACTTTGATCCCATTGTCATAATAGGGGTTATGGCTGGCCGAAATCATAATGCCGCAGTCCAGCTCCTCTTCGGTGCGCACCACATAGGACACGCTGGGCGTTGTGGTCACATGCAAAAGATACGCCTCCGCTCCGGAAGCGTTGAGTCCGGCCATCAGAGAAGCTTCCAGCATATAGCTGCTGCGCCGCGTATCCTTTCCAATCACCGCCCTGCATTTATGATCGCGCCCGTAATACCAGCCCAGAAACCGCCCGATTTTATATGCGTGCTCGCCGGTCAGCGTCACATTTGCCTCCCCGCGAAATCCATCGGTTCCGAAATAACGCTTCATACATCCGTCTCCTATCGTCACAAATTTACCGTTTCAAACCAGCCGGGCAAGCAAACTTCGTTTTGCCCTTTTCCCTCAGCCATACAGTTTTCAGCGGCTATCCCCGAAAACGCAAAAAATTTATAATACTGAAAGTATAGCACAAACACCGTAGGAATAACAAGGCATGGGTCGCGCCCCAAAAGCGAATTTGTGCTTTCGCCCGCAACCCAAAAATGCGAATACCCGAACGGGGGCATTCGCATTTTTGCAGGCCGTTTATGGGTCGCGCGGCCCCGCAGGATTCTGCGCGCTTCGCCCTTAAAGGATGGTGACAAATTTCACGGAATAAAGATCGCACATAATCAGCGCATGGGAAATGTAGTCCTCCAGCACAAAATAGTTGACGCCCACCTCCCGAAGGATGCCGGATTTATCCATAAACTGGGAGGTTCCGATCACAAATTCCGCCCGCACATTTTTTCCAAGGTTCCTCGCCAGATAATTTGGTATGTAATAGGGTTCCGTCATAGTGGGCGGCCCCTGCCGGGTCATGTCCTGCTGCACGGCTCCCTGCTGGAATTGCTGGGCCGTACTCTGCTGCATCATCTGCCCAGGCCTTGCCATCAAATCACTTGGCCCCATGGTATCCTTCCCCAGAAACGCCTGGGAAGGGATTGGAGAATCTGTGCTTTTCCCATTGGACCATCCGTCCCTTTTTTCCGGTGCAGGATCGCAAAACGCCTGATTGTTCTGAAAGCGAATGTTCATTTTTAGGTTTCTCCTTCATTTGATGATATGTTATGTTTGGCCGTATGCTTCCGTTGGGTTAAAGAAACAGTGTTGGTGGATTCTAGTATACCAGTATCCGGTTCGATTGTATGGAAAATAGGGGGGGCATTGGGGATTGAATGGATTCATATACCAAAGCGCATCGCCGCCGGCGCCAAGAAAGATATTTCCGCTAATCGCCCAGTCGGCAACCTCATAATGAATCGGATCCGGCGTGACCACCCATATATTTTGTACATTTTCTTCTCCGCCAATCATCGTTTTCAGGCAGGAAAACTGGCATTGCTGCTCAATCACCATCCTCAGATCCCCCTGATTGACGCGTTGATATTCGCCCCTGTCCACCCGTACCCGGTTCATAATCACAGTGGCAACGGCCTTCATGCCGTCTACTCCCTCACCTCCCGCTTCGCATTTAATGAGTCTTGCGAACAGTTCTCTATTATCCAAAAGCCATCACCTCAACACACTTTCATATTATTTTATTCCGGCTCCCTCATTGCGTCACAGCTATCTGCCCGTTTCTTCCTGTTTCTGCAAAAAAGAAGCATGACCGCTCCTGCCAACTGTGCCATACAATAACCCGATAACCAGAAAAATGTGCCTTGAAATGGTTCTTAAAAGGCCATTTCAAGGCACATTTTTCTGCATTAGTTTCCTAAAAAAAGCTTTGCAAAAGCCTCGCCGCCTTTACTGTTTCAAGTCGCTATTCCCACAATACCGGCTCTTCAAAAACATGCTCATATTATGACTTGATCTGGGTTGTACGTTTGGTAAGTGGAACGCTCTATTTCTTTAATGCCATTTAACCGCCTTGCGCTGCACCCATGAAATGAGGGCGATTAAGCTTGTCACAACAATGCCTTCAACAAAAATGCCCGCTATCAGATTGGTATAATTGGCAAAAACATTATTATTTTGAATATAATACCCCATGCCGTGCGTGGCGCCGATCATCTCGGCAAAATTCAGCATTAAAAGGGACGTTGTCATAGAAACGCGCAGGCCGGAAATCACGCTGGGAAAAACATAAGGCAGGATGACTTTCCATACCATGGTAGAATCTTTCACATTCAAGGCCCTAGCCGAATCCATAATGCGCGGATCAATCGAATTGACCCGGATAATCATATTTAAGAAAGTCGGCCAAAAAACCCCGAGAACGATCACCACAACGGACGCGCTGCGAAACGTTGGCAGGATCGAAACCAGATACGGTGAAAAAACCACAGGCGGGATCGGCGCCAGCACACTGGCCACAGGAAAGCAAAAATTGCGCAAACGCGGAACCCATCCCACAGTGACGCCTAAAATCACCCCCGCAATCAGGCCGGAAAAAAAGCCGATAAACAGTATTTCCATAGAATAGGCAACATTCAGCAGTAACTCCCCGTAACTGGTTGCAAACACATGAAAAACGCCTTCCGGCGTCGGTACCAAAATGGGATGCGCAATATTGAAGATCGTCGTGCACAATTCCCAGATCATGAAGACAGTCCACACCACCGTCACAATATCAGACGGCGTTCGGGACGTTTCCTTTCTTCGTTTCCGTCTGATGAACTGATACAGGTAGAACAACTCAATCAGAATTAGGGCAACCAGCAATGGAAGATTCGTGCGAACTTCCTTTTTCCCCGGTATGAGAACAAGAACAATCAAGGCCACAAAAAATAATGTAGCCATGGAAAAACCTTGGTCCTTATCACACATCTTCAACTTCGTTCAACTCCGAATCAAGATAAAACAATTCCAGCAACTCATTTTTCATCTGCTCGCAGGGTTCGGACTTCAATAATTCGTCATAATTGCGCGGTCTTTCATATGTTACATGAAAATCCGCCTGAATCCTTCCGGGACGCATAAAAATGATACGGTCCGCCAGAAAAATAGCCTCGTCGATATCATGGGTAACAAAAACGACGGTCTTTTTCCGCTGACCGCTGCGCCACAGAGACTCCAGAAGCAATTGCAAGTCCCGCCTGATTTTGATATCAATCGCTCCGAAAGGTTCATCCAGCAGCAATATTTCCGAGTCCATGGCCAGTGTTCTGGCAATGGCCACCCTTTGCTGCATGCCGCCGGAAAGCTGATAGGGATACTGATCCATCGCATGGCCCATCTCAACTTTCCTTAAATATGCTGCGGCTAATTCCCCAGCCTGCTTTTTGGAGATGCTCTTCCTGGCCTGACGAATGCCAAATTCAACATTCCCTTTGGCCGTCAGCCACGGGAACAGAGAATCATGCTGAAAAACCACCGTCCTATCCGTTCCGGGGCCTCGCACTGGTTCATTGTCTATGTACACTTCTCCTTCGGTCGGAAGCGCCAGCCCGGCCAAGATCCGCAGCAAGGTGCTTTTCCCACAGCCGGAATGACCCACGATACAGACAAATTCACCATCCTGGATGGATAGATTCAGATCGTCCAGCGCTAAAAATTCTTGATTTCTGTCCTTATAACAATAAGAAAGATGTTGTATGTCAATCGTCCCCATATGGTATACCCCCCAAGAACGGATTTCCATCAGGATGCTTTTTTTGATGGCACAGCCCTTTTTGCAGAAGATCGAAAAAATAAAACCGCTGCTGCACTGCACGAGCTACGGTGCAGCAGCGGTTTTTCGCAAACAGCTAGTCGTTATTTTTATGAAATTCATCCATCAATTTCGGCCAGAGCTTGTTATTCGGTTCGCGGCTGATTAACGTGGTCAACGCCTCTTTATAGACGTCCGTAGCTATATGATCTTCAATTTTATAAGGCGTATTGGCATCGATTTCTCCCAGGGATTTTAGGGTTTCATAGAAAGCGACAACCGCCTTTTTATTGGGATCCAGCGATATGTCCATAACGTTTTCGTAATCGCCAAGACCGTACATGCTGGCCTCCACATAATCGGCACCCTGCCCGGAATATTCCGCCAAAATCTTTATTGTGCTTTCCTTTTCTGTCAGATAGTATTCATAACCGCGTAATTGAGCAATTTCAAACTTGACCAGGGCATCCCGTTTATTATCGTATGCGCTGCGAGAGCAAAACTGGCGGCAGCATGGATAGTGGGGCACAAACTGCCTGACGGTTCCCACCACCTTTAATCCGGACTGATTTCCAATATAGCCCATTGCATTATTGCAGATATAAAAATCAAAATCCCCTTTCTTTACGCCTTGCATACCAACGGTCTGATCATCTACATAAACAAACTTTACATCCGTGCCAAGCTTGAACCCCCGCTTGGCCAAATAGTCCTTCAAAACCATCTGCCCTGTTTCGGCACGGCTGACAGCAAAAGTACGGCCTTTCAAATCGTCAGCGGTTTTCAAAATTCCTTTAAAATCTTGTGAGGCAAGAATTTCACTTCCTTCGGATACTGTGCCGCTAAAAATAACCATATCTGCCCCCTGGGACACATAAGTACAGGGGGCAACCACGCCAAAGGGGAAAATATCCATATCGCCCGTAGAAACAGCGGTGGTTGCGTCAGGCTGGCTCGATACCTTCTCTAATTTCACATTTACTCCTTCTTCTTTAAAATAGCCCAATTTGTCGCCAACAATAATGCCGACTGGTTTCATCAAGCCGGCCGACATCCCAACTTTGAGCGTTTCAATTTTGTCTGATTTGGCTGTGTCGCCGTCTTCCTTTGTCTTTTTTGATTCGGTGCTGTTACAAGCCGCTAGAGAGAACATCAGCACAATAAGCAGGATCAAACTTCCAATTTTCAATTGTCTTTTCATAGCCATTTCATCCTCATTCCGTTATGTTATGGATTCACGCATTTGTTCCGGCATTCAAGCGTATTACTAAATTGGTATCCGTGCTTCTGAAACCATGTTTTAGCCCGCTGGGCGGTAAAGTGTTTCCATTCGCTGTCCGGGCAGTATTCAGGATCTCTTGGATTCGCTCCAACTTCAATCGTCAGACTATTACATCCCCATTCCACCGCCAGTTCGCAAGGGGGATGGACAGAAATATCACCCGTACATTTTGCCAGACGTAAGACGGCAGCGATCTGAGCCATTCTGCGCTCAGAAATCTGCGGCAGCGCGCCCAAGGGGGTTCCCTTGACCGGTACCCGGGCCATACACCCTGCGCCGGTAGCACAATAATCAATGGTCATCATGATCCGGTCCGCAATTTCTTCATCGCTGTGTTCTACCCCGATCGGTTCCACACAAAAATGCAATTGCAGGGGCGAATCCAGGACGGCTTGAATGGTTTTTAGTCTTTCCTCCACCGTAAACCGGGTATTCTTTCCTTCACCCAGCCTTACGGTGTGATAGATATAGTCGACTCCGTATTCATATAAACGGTTGGCAGTTTCCAGATCAAACTCCCCCATATTAAGCCCCACTTCATATTCGCCGGGGACACTTTTTTTGATTTGAGCCGTCAAAACCCCCAGAACTTCCGGGCTGTAAAATTCAGTGGTGCGCAGCGTAATCCGCCTTGCCCCCGCCGCAACATACTGATTCGCCCATTCCATAACCTGTTCATCCGTATACTGTGTTGTCTTTTGTACAATTCCCCATTTTTTACCCATGCTGCAATACTCGCAGCTCATACTGCATGGGGCGAAATCAACGCCTATGGAACCGGAAAGATACGCCTGATCGCCAGTTATGGCGGACGAAACCTTCCGGGCCGCTTTGCCTAATTTCTCACATTCGGGAGAGTCGGGAGGGATTCCCAGTAACTGTATTATGCTTGCTCGATCCAGGTTTTTGCCGGATAATGCGTTCTGTTTGGCGTATGCGATCAGTTCTAAATTCTTCATGCGTATACGACTCCTTCTATCCACATAATTTTGTGGTCTCTCGGAACCAATGGCTCAAAACAACACGCTGAATTTCCGATGCTTTCCAAAGTCTCTTACGGCGCCGCTCTTTTTAAAAACGCTCAATGATTCTGCGCGCAGCAGCAACAGCCGCTGTTCTTTACAACGGTTGGTTTCCAGCCAAATAACATCTTGATGAGACGCAGATGCCGGTATAGCGCACGCATCATGCGGAGCGCACCTCCCATATGATGATTCACAATCGCATTCAGCAAACTGCTGGCATATTCACATCCGTCCGGATTGATTGAATAGTAGTTCCACTTGCCAACGCGCCGGCTCTTTATAATGCCTGAATCGCAAAGAATTTTCATATGATAGGAGAGTGTCGGCTGGCTTATTTTCAGGTCGTCCAACAAGATGCAGGCACATTGTTCGCCCGCGCAGAGAAGCTCAAGGACACGAACGCGGCTTTCGTCCGTAAAAGCGCGGAACACGCGGACATATTCATTTTTCATATAGAACTCCTTTCACTTGTTAAATCATAAAATATGGAAAATCATATCATACATATTGAAAAATTTCAATATGTATTTGGGAATCGAAAAAAAGAAAAGAAAAGCGCCGTTTGACAGCCGGATAAAAAATAGGCAAAAAAATCCCTGCAATCATTGAATTACAGGGATTTTTCTTTATTTGCGATGGGAAGCCCGAACGGCTTTGTGTTTTCCAGCTATATCGCCAAATCTAAATCAGTCTTTGCGCCATACGGAAGCACAAAAATGCAAAATCGTTATTTCGATTTTAATTGACAATAAACAAACAAAGGATTAAAATGGTTTTATCATTTTAATCCTTTGTTTGTTCGCCAAATAATATAAATACCAGACCAAACATAACGAAACAGACCATGTTACGCTGTCTGCTGGTTCCAGTGATAAAAGCTCCGCAGCAGTGCAAAGCCAGCAATCCAGCAATGGCATATGTTATGTTTTATTTTTTGCTTTCGTTGTTTTTATCTAAGTATATCGAACTTTAATTAATTCCCACTGAAAATAAAAAATAAGGGGTGGAATCGGAATGGATTCTCAATATCAGGAACTTTTACATAGGTCTATCGGAGGCCCTGTCACCCGGGAAGACGCGCTGCTGCTGTTTCAGAGGGCTTGCGAAAACCAGGAAAACCGCGAGCTGTTGTATGAGACCGCACGTCAGGTAAGAACGCGGGAAACCGGAGACCGCTTCCGTCTGACTGGCGGAATTTCCAGCGTGCTCTAAGCATGGCCGTCTTTGAAAAAAACAAGCCAGAGGGCTATGAAATTCTTACCGGAACAGATGCTTTTGATGAGCTGGACGTAACTCGGCATTTAAAAACCGTAGTCGTAGGAGC
>JAQVYO010000052.1 GCA_028708585.1 Oscillospiraceae bacterium | reverse complement strand
GGCCTGCGGAACTCTTGTCGCCCGGCCGTCCTGTCCAGGTGACGGACGGCTTTGAGCGCTCTTTGTATGGTATCCGGACGGAAAATTTTGAGATGGCGGAATCCGACTGGAACTTGCGGCATAAAAACCATGTGCATGAAGTGTTTGCCAATGCATTGGACACGCTTTTAAAGGATGAAAAGCTGCTTGCGCGGTATCGGCAAGCCTCCGTGGAAAGAAGCTCGGACTTTTCGCCGGCGGCTCTGCGCGAGACGTGGAAGAACGTATTTGAGACGGTTTAAAGGAAAAAATATGAGGAATGAACAAGCGGATAAAAAACGAAACGGGGAACGAATCGGCGTCAAAAAATGTATTCTGTACTTTTTGTTTTCCGGGCTGATTATTTTAGGGCTTTACGCGCGGTTTATCATGATTGCCGCCGCGGCGATCATTGTGCTGTATATTTTTGCGGCCTCTGTGCAGGGGGCGTTTGAAATTACCCTGTTTTTGGTTCCGTTTATCAATATATTTAAGATTTCTCCTTCTTCTATGTCGCTTTTTACCTTTATTTGCCTAAGCCTGATTTTGAAGCTTTTATGGAACGGAAAGGCGAAATGTTTGCGCGGCATGACTTTGCTGCCCTTTCTGATTTTGCTGATATACGCAGTTTTCAGTATCTTTTCCTCCTTCAATTCCACGCTGAATTTCATTTTTGGAATCACGTTTTTGCTTTTGGTTTTTGGCACCTCCTGTGGGTCCGAATTGGACGCCAGAAAGATTGTGATTTATTTTGCCTATGGGATTCTTGTGGCTTCTGTGTGGGGACTGCTTAAGACCTATATTGCGCCCATCAATGAGTTTCTGCGCGTGTATTATTACCGCTTGTCCAGTCAAGAGGTTGCCTATCGTTTTTCTGGCCTTTGTGAGAACTCAAATTACTACACTATCGATGTCTCCATCGCTTTGGCGGCGCTTTTGACGTTGTTTATGCGAAAACGAATTGAAAAGTCCCTGTTTTTTTTCGGCGTACCCCTCATAGCATTTGGCCTTATGTCGCAAAGCAAGTCCTTTTTTTTAGTGGCGGTTTTGCTGTTGGTCTCTTTTGGAACCTATCTGGTCCGTCAGCGGGGCGGGTCTTTGACCAAATTTCTGCTGATTGCCGCCGTGCTGGCCGCTGCCGCCTATCGGCCGATTACCTATTTTACAGACACCTATTTAGCGCGTATCTTCAATGCCGCGCATACGTCTTCATCCATGGGAGACCTGACCACGGGGCGCTGGGAGATATGGTCGGTCTATATGAGCCATATCTTTTCCAATGCCAAAACGCTGTTCGTGGGAACCGGGCTGGGAAAACAGCTGCATCTAGGCCCGTCGCATAACTTATTCGTCCAGCTATTATATAATTTTGGACTCTTGGGAAGCGCGGTTTATTTTTGGTATGTAAGGAGTTTAATCGGCCGGAAGCAGGAATGGAAAACATGCATTCCGCTGATCCTGGTTTTTATCCTCCGGGCATTTACGGCGAATATTCTGTTCTATGACAATCTGTATTTTTACTTATTTCTTATACTGCTGCTCATCAACAATCCAAAGAGGGTCCAGGACTGTGAAGAATTGAAGGACTAGAGCAAAAGAAGAAAGGCGGACGGACGCAAGGCGTATTGCCGCTGAGAGACAGGGAAAGGGGAAAAAGGCGTTTTTCATGAATGTACAAATTGATATGGGTCAGATTCAAAGAATTGAAACGGAAATGCTCCATGAATTGAATCAGGTCTGTTCCCGGCACAAAATCAAATATGTGATTCACGCCGGCTCTGTTTTGGGAGCCATCCGGCACAAAGGGCCAATTCCGTGGGACGGGGATACGGACGTTTTGGTTGCGCTTCCCGACCTGAAATTCTTAATTGAATGCTTAAGGAAAGAACTTTCGGACCGGTTTTGTGTGGATTTTTATGATGTGAATTCTTCTTACAGCCCCCTGTTTCCCAGAATTGGGCTGAAAAACAGCAGCTCCGATATTGTACATGTGGATTTGTTCCCACTGGTGGGGATTCCGGACGATCCAAAGGCGCAGATTCGGTTTTCCAAAAAATCCGACCGGATCAATTTTTATTACAGGTTTCGTTATAAAAAAATCTCCCGGATGGAGAACTTGCCGGCCAAAAGGCTGATCGGCGTTTTGCTGAAGGCCGCCATGAGCCTCGTGCCAAAAACGTTTTTTTGGCGGATATTCCAAAAACATTGCGGAAAATATCCTTATGAAAGCGCAAATTATGTGATGAATCCCTGCGGACATCGCGGCCTGAAAAATATATTTGCGAAAGAGATGTTTGACCGGCGGATATGGGTGGATTACGCGCATTTAAAATTGCCCATCCCCCAAAATTACGATTTTTATTTGAAGCAGTATTATAAAGACTATATGTCTTTTCCACCGAAAGAAATCAGGGAAAAGGGATTATCTGAGGCCGCTTGGATTAGCGAAGCAGATGATCGAAGGTTCAGTCAATATGGAAAGTCGCACGAAGAAGTCCTTTAAAAATGCAATTTTCAGCATGGTTGGGTATGCGCTGACAATTCTGTGCAGTTTTGTCACAAGAACGGTATTTATACATATGCTCAGCACGGAATATTTGGGGGTCAACGGGCTGTTTACCAATATCCTCAATATGCTGTCTTTGGCTGAGCTTGGCATCGGCAGTGCAATTATTTATAGATTATATAAGCCCATTCTGGAAAAAAACGAAAAAAAAATCTGTGAATTGATGAATTTTTACAAAAAGGCCTATTATGTGATTGCCCTGGTTGTCGCGGGTCTGGGCCTGATCCTTTTGCCATTTTTGCATTATCTTATCAAAGAACAGCCCAGAATTCCAGATTCGCTTTCGGTGATCTATTTATTGTATCTTGCAAACAGCGTGATATCCTACCTTTTTATTTTTAAAAAATCCCTGATTGTGGGATATCAAAAAGAATATCTGACTTCTGTGATTACTTACGGCGGAACCATCGCGCTGGCTGCAGGGCAGATTTTGGTTTTGCTGCTGACAGGGAACTTCCTGCTGTATCTGGCGGTTCAAATTGCGGTTACGCTGGCTACCAATGTAGTCAATTCGATGATCTGCGACAAATTGTTTCCGTTTCAAAAGAATTGCAGGGAGCGGCTGCCCAAGGAAGAAGCAAAATCCATTTTCAAAGACTTGTCCGCCCTCGTCATTTATAAAATTTCAGGGGTCGTTGTGACCAGCACGGACAACATCATCATATCAAAATTTATTGGCCTGTCTTCCGTTGGGTTGTTTTCCAACTATACGCTGATTGTAAACGCCGTTTATGCGCTGATTAAAAAGGGAATCGAGTCGATGACGGCCAGCATCGGGAATTTGAATGCTTCCGGCAACGTCAAAGAACAGGAACGGATATACTATGCCGTTAATTTTATGGCCTTTTGGATTTATGGCCAGATCGCGGTCTGCCTGTTTGTGCTGATCAATCCTTTTATAACACTCTGGCTGGGCAAGCACTATCTGCTGCCGCTTCCGGTTGTTGTGTTCATCGCGCTTAATTTTTATCTCCAGGGCATTACGGGGATCTTCGCGATCTTCAGAAATACCTTTGGGCTGTTTACCCAGGGAAAGTATCGGCCCGTGTTTTCCGCAATGGTCAACTTAGGCGCTTCTCTGTTCCTTGTAGCGAAAGTGGGGATGGCCGGTGTTTTAATGGGGACGGCGATTTCTTACATATCAACCTTCCTCTGGTACGATCCTTATGTGGTGCACAAGCATGTTTTTCAAGAATCCACAAGGAAGTTTTACATGAGGCAGGCGGAGTATTTTCTGGTGGTGTTGGCCGGCGCCGCTTTGTCCTTCCTGATTACCAATCGGATTGGAATCGCAAATCCAATTGCAAATTGGGTGGCAGACGCCGGGATTACTTTCTTCGTGATGAACGCCCTGGTTCTCATTTGCTTCAGCAGGACGCCTGAATTTAAACGGCTGCTGCAAAATGCCGGTTTGCTGCTTCGGCGCAAGGGATAACTATGAATTGGAGAATGCTGTATGGAAAAAAGAAAAAGGAAAATCATTGGCTATACCACCGGAGTGTATGATTTGTTTCACATTGGACATCTGAATATCATTAAAAGAGCAAAAGAGAACTGCGACTATCTCATTGTGGGGGTCAGCGTGGATGACCTTGTGGAATCTTATAAGCATAAACGTCCGATCATCCCATTTGAAGAAAGAATAGAGATCATTAGGGCGCTGAAATATGTGGATGAGGCCGTGCCTCAGACATCTATGGACAAATATGAAGCTTGGACAAGACTGCATTATGACCGTATCTTCCATGGAGATGACTGGAAGGGCAGCGCGATGTACAATACCGTAGAAGAAAAGCTGAGGTCTGCCGGGGTTGAGGTGGTGTATTTTCCTTACACCGAAGGGACCTCCTCAACTTTGCTGACGGAAATACTCTATCAGTCGCTCATGGAAAAACGGTAAATTGATTTTTGCCAAATCACAGGCGGTTTACAGCATCTAAAGGCCGCGCGGAAAGCGGCTTGATGGGCATGAGGCGACAATGCAAACGAGTTTTGCATCCATTTATAAAGAGGGAAATCCATATGACGCTGGAACAACAAACGTTATTGCTGCTTCTTCAGCGCGGTTTGTTTGGCCGCAAAATGTCTTTGCCTATCTCTGTCGATTGGCGGGAAGTTTTTGAAGAAAGCAGGCGGCAGGCGGTTTGCAGCATCGCGCTGGACGGCCTGGGCGACGATTGCGGTCTGCTCCCTCCGGAATTGCTGCAAACCTGGAAACGGCAGGCGTATATATTCTGCGGCTATTTTTACCGCCTGCTGGAGCACCAAAAGCGTGTGTTGGAAGATTTGAACCAGGTTCCCTGCGCAGTGCTCAAGGGGTTCGGCGCGGCAGCCTATTATCCAAAGCCCTTTTACCGGATGATGGGCGACATTGATCTGCTGGTTCCCGCAAAAGAATTTGAAAAAGCTGCAAACGGACTCACGGAAAAAGGATACCTCTCAAAACCAGGCTCCAATGAGCATCATGTTCTATTTTATCAAGACTCCTTTTTGGTGGAGCTTCATTATCGCGTCGGCGGACTGCCGGAAGGTGAAGTTGGCCAACATTTGGGATCGTTGTTTGCGGATTCCTGCATGGACCATCTGTGCCAGGCGGAATTGGAGGGCATGTCATTTCCGGTTCTTCCAAAGCGGCAGCAAGCGCTTTCTTTGCTGCTGCATATGGGCCACCATTTGCTGAATGGAGAACTGGGGCTGCGCCAAGCGTGTGATTGGGCTGTCTTTATTCAACAAGAACAAGCGGAAGATTTTTGGGCGGAACTCATACCGGTTTTGCGAAAAAGCGGTCTCATGCGGTTTGCAAAAATTATGACCGCATTTTGTGTGCAGGACCTTGGAGTTTCCGGGCCGCTGCCTTTTGAGCAGCCGGAGGAAAGCCAATATGCGGCCGTGCGTCAGCAGTTGTTTGAAAACGGTAATATGGGGCGCGGAAGCAAAAACCGCTATGGCGCCCGGCTTCTGGCGCGAGCCAGCAAAACGATTGGGGGCGTGCTCTGCCATCTGCAGATCCAGGGTGTGCGCCGGTGGGCGGCCTGCCGGAAGTTCCCGCCCCTTAAACTTTTTGCCTGGATGTATTTTCCTGTTTGCTTCATTGGTCAAATATGCGCAGGCAAACGCTCCGTTGGTTCAATTGGCGCCATGTTTCAGAAAGCGAAAAAAATGAACGGGCTGAGCGCGTTGCTTTGCTTATTTGAGCCGGAGGCCTAGCTGGTTTTGGGGAAGCGGAATATGGAAAATCCCGATCCATCGATCGAATCAATAGAAACATCCTCCCGGTTGTATGACAACCGGGAGGATGTTTCTTTAAGCTTTTTTAGACGAGCCAAGAATCGCAAGCGGCATCCGGGGGGACTACACCGGAGGATGGCAGACGCCGCAGGGCTTATAGCCTTGCGCTTTCGCCGCGCTTAGGGAGGTTGCGGCTTTATTTTTTTTGAGGGTCCGGCAATTTGCCAAATGATATTTGCTCCCCGTCGGCGTGATATATACCGTTATGCCTTTTGTGTTGTTGGCCGCGGCGGCATTTTGGTAGGCCGAAGAGGAGATATTCCCGGAAGCCTTTTTCGTGGGGGTGGGTTTCTTGGCGGAAGATCCGGATTTTTTTCCGGATACGGAAGATCCGGATGCGGGTTTGGCGGAAGCGGCCGAAGCCGAAATGGCCGGCGGGGGGGTGGAAAGGGTTGGCGTGGGCACTGGCGCCAGAGAAGGCGTAGGCGATGACGTCAAGGATGGGGATGCGCTGGGGCGCAGACTTTGGGAAGGCGCGGACGAGCTTTGAACCGGCCCTCCGGACACAGCGGCCATCGTTGTATCATCGGCGCTTTGCTTTGGCATAAACGCTATGGCCAGCGCCAGACAGGCGGCAAGGGCAGCCGCTTTTTGCCATGTTCGGATGGGAAGCTTTTTCTTGACTGCACGATACAGCGGCGGAAGCAAAATCAGCCCGGCCAGCAGAAAAAATATCCCGGTTAGAAAGTTTTGAAATAGACAGACGATGCCGGTGAACAAAAGCAGGATGGATATAATCCACCCCAATATGGTCCCTATTCTCTTTTTACCCATTTTTTACCACCTCCGTTTCAGTATACTGAATTTTGGAGGAAATTGCAATAATTTTTTGATGGGAAGGGACAAAAGCACGAATTTGCCAAAAAATATATATCGTCCGCATCCGCGCTCAATTCTGGAAAAGTTCCGCTCTGCCGATTAGTCCTCCCAAACCTGGTCCATCAGCTTTTTGATGGTTTCCGCCCGTTTTTGCGTTTCCGCATGGTCAATTTCGACCGACAAAACGTCTCCTTCTTTTGCCTGGGAAGGGATCGCCTGCCTGGGGAGGCTGACGAACTGCTGGTTTTCCAGTTCCGCCACTGCGAAATTGCCCTCAAATCGGTCAATGATTAGTTTCATAAGCTTACTCCGTTCCTTGTGAATCGTTCCATGTGGAAACCAGCTGGTTTTGCTTGTTATACAGTTGCGCGGGGTCGCTTTTGCCGTTTGACCAGATATCATTTTTAGTCCAGGCAAGGTCACCGCCGGCCTTGCCGCTGGCGACGGTAACCTCGGCCCCCGCCTTTAACGTATACTCCGGGAAAGTGTATCGCTGGTTTCCCGTTTTGGATACCAGGGTCCATCCGGTCATATCTACACTGGCGGCGCCGGCATTCTGAATAGTGACCAGCTCCGCCTGTTTGTCCACGCTGCGGATGGAGACATTACCGGAAGCCGCGAAGCCGCTTTCGGAAGCCGCCGCCTGTGCGGTTTCCACCGCGGGTGCTCCGGAGGAAACCCAGCCGTCGGTTGCAAAGCTGTTTAAGCTGACGGTAAGACGCGTCCCGTCGGACTGGAAGACGATCGTTCCATCCCGGTCTGTTCGATAGGTCTTGGCGCCAATGGCCTTTAATTTGTCCAGCGTCGTCTGCGCCGGGTGGCCGTAACTGTTGCCTGCGCCAACGGAGATCACGGCATAGCTGGGGGATACTTTTTGGAGAAAAGACGCTCCGGTGGAGGTTTTGCTGCCGTGATGCCCGACTTTTAGCACATCCGCTTTCACATTTGCGGTAATTTCATTTTCTGATCTCGTTTCCGCATCCCCCGTAAATAGAAAAGAGTTGTTTTTATAAACGATTTTGAGAACGGCGGAGTAGTTGTTGAGATCCTCATACCCGCCGCCGTTGGGGGCCGCCAAGTATGCTTTGAAACCGGCCGTGTCGGCGAGCGAGACTCCAGCCTTGGCGGTGTGAACGGCAAGGCCTTTCTTTACGATTGCGTTTAATAAATTTTCGTAGACCCTGGAGGATGCGCTTGCTTTTGGCATATAAACCGATGCAATATCCATCTCCTTTACAACCTCCGCCATGCCGCCTATGTGGTCGGCGTGCGGGTGGGTGGCGATGAGAAAATCCAATTTCGTATATCCTTTTTCTTTGATATAATGGACAATGTTCTCCCCGTCTCCGGGGTTGCCGGCGTCAATCAGCATGGTTTGCCCGTTGGGCAGCTCAATGAATGCGCAATCGCCTTGTCCTACATTCAGAAAATGGGCTTTTAAAACCCCGGTGGGTGCTTTTGCCTCGGACGAGCCTTCCGCCGGGGCGTTGGCCGGGCCGAAGACGGCTGCCCACCCGCCGTTTGGCTGGAGAATGGTTCCGCCAAACGAGGTAACGCAGACCAGAAAACTGGCAAGTAGCCCAGCTAAGGGAAATTTCTTCCGCCCTCTTTTTTTGGCTCTCATGAAAAGAGATCCAAATACGAGAATTCCCAAAAGGCCCAGCCCTTCCAAAAGCGTCAAAGTTCCCATCTCCTGTCCTCTGAACAAAATTTTTATCCATTATACCAATTTTTATATGAAACCACAAGACTTGCCAAATCCGGCGGCAGCCGGTTTACGTTCAGCCCATCCGCATATCCTATTTAAGCAATGCCGCAGCTTGAGCCTAAGTATTCCTCCGCAAGTCAGCTGTCCCGTTGGGTGTGGACGGTCGCATCGCTGTCCTGCTGAAAAGCAGGCCCAATCAGGCGGGCGGCTGCGGATACCATGGTGGGCATCCCCGCACGGCTAAGATATATGGCGTAAAACGGCTAAAAAAGTTATAAAAAAGCCCTGATTTATTATAAAAATCAGGGCTTTTATGGTTGCGGAGGCAGGATTTGAACCTACGACCTTCGGGTTATGAGTTATAGAAGCACTATAGAAAAGAGTAAATACTGTATAAGTACATACAATATATTGCGATTACCATAGAACGCGATTAATATATATAGAATAGTTTATAATGGGCTATATTGTGGGTATGGGGCAAAGTATGGGGCGGTTATTCATCCTTGTCTGGCTCTAAAAATTCGTCAGTAATGGTCTGCATGGCTTCATCCTGCAATTCCGGCAAAACATGGCTATACGTGTCAAGTGTGATCTGAATACTGGAATGCCCTAAAATTTTGCTTACTACTTTTACAGGTATTCCAGCTTCAAGTGCTCGTGTGGCAAAGGTATGCCGGAGTGCATGGACATTTCCATCTGCGACACCTGCGTCTTTCAATATCCTTTTGAAAAAATCTTGAAACGTCTTAGGCTCTACAAAGTGACCGTCTTCGCGGCAGAAAACAAGGTTATTGTCCTCATATGCTTCCGCCCATTTTGCTTTATTGGCATTCTCTATGGACTTGTACGCTTGTAGCTTGTCCACAATCTCAGGGGAGATTGATATAACCCGGTCGTTGCTGTTTTTTGTATACGGCTGTACGGCCAGCATTGTTTTACTCGGTATGCTGGGGTCAAAGTTTTTCAAGCGGGAAAGCTGCTTATTAATTTTAATTGTTCTCTTGTCAAAATCTATATCCTTCCATGTCAGCGCTAATATTTCACCTTGCCGCATACCCGAATATAAGTCAAGTATTATAATCATGCCCCAGCGTTTGCCCTTGCAAGCCTTTTCTATAGCCTTTTGCTCGTCTTGGGTAAATACTCGAATGTCCTTTTTCTTTGGCGCTTCGGGCAGCGTGACGCGCCCATCAGCGGCAGGATTGCGGGGTATCATATCGTTCAGGTATGCAACCTGCAGCGCCTTCCGTAAAACAAGGTGAATATTCCTGATCGTCTTTTCCGAAAGCCCCTTGTTTACCAGCTTTTCGTCCTTCTCGGCCTTCTTGTCGTCGGCCTTCTTTTGAATGATGCGCCCGCTTTTCAGCAGCTTTTTATAAACGCTCTGAATGGTGCCACTCCCTAAATCTTTCAGCTTGTAATGGCCGAAATTCGGCTTTAAGTGCTGCCTGATTATCATTTCGTAGGAAACGCGCGTCGAAGGCTTCACGCTGCCCACAACATGCTTGTT
>JAQVYO010000051.1 GCA_028708585.1 Oscillospiraceae bacterium | reverse complement strand
GCCCGTGAAAAATATAGAGAGAGAAAAGGGTATGGAGGATAAAGGGTATGGAGGGAAAATGGATGGAAGAAAAAAAACACGCCGGCACGGGGAATCATACCCCAAAAGAATTGTCAATTCTTGCTTCAATCCCCCCGGAGCAAGGCGGCGAAAAGCTCCACGAGCTGATTGAACGGGGAAAAAAGAAAGGGAAACTCTCTTCCGCGGAACTCATGGAAGTTCTGGAGGATATTGATCTGGAGAGCGAACAGTTGGATAAAATTTATGATATTCTCGAATATTGTGGAATTGATATTACTGGGGAGGGTTATCTCCCTGAGCTTTTGGATGACGCCGAGCCTCGCATGGAGGAAATAAAAGAAGTAGAAGAAATTCCGGAAGAGGAAATTGTGGACCCCAACACTCTGGTGGACAATTTCAGCATTGATGATCCGGTCCGCATGTATTTAAAAGAAATCGGAAAGGTGAATCTGCTCTCTCCGGAGGAGGAAATCGACCTGGCTCAGAAGATGGCGGCCGGCAACGAAGTGGCCAAACAGCGGCTGGCCGAAGCCAATCTGCGTCTAGTGGTTTCCATTGCCAAGCGCTATGTAGGCAGAGGAATGCTTTTTCTGGATCTCATCCAGGAGGGCAACTTGGGGCTTATCAAAGCGGTGGAAAAATTTGATTATACCAAAGGATATAAGTTTTCCACCTATGCCACCTGGTGGATCCGTCAGGCGATCACCCGGGCCATCGCCGACCAGGCGCGCACCATCCGCATTCCGGTGCACATGGTAGAGACCATCAACAAAGTCATCCGTGTCTCCCGCCAGCTGCTTCAGGAGCTGGGGCACGACCCTTCTCCGGAAGAAATCGCGGAAGAAATGAGCATGCCCATTGACAAGGTGCGGGAAATTTTGAAGATCGCCCAGGAGCCTGTTTCTCTGGAAACCCCCATCGGCGAAGAGGAAGACTCCCACCTGGGGGATTTCATTCCGGACGAAGACGCCTCCGAACCCTCGGAAGCGGCATCCTTTACCCTGCTTCGGGAGCAGTTAGTGGATGTTTTGAACACTCTTACGCCCAGAGAGGAAAAGGTACTGAAGCTCCGGTTCGGCATTGAGGACGGACGCACCAGAACCCTGGAGGAAGTGGGCAGAGAATTCAACGTCACCAGAGAGCGCATCCGCCAGATCGAGGCGAAGGCGCTGCGCAAACTCCGGCACCCCAGCCGTTCCAAAAAGCTGCGGGATTTCCTAAACTAAGTACCAATTTGGGCGATTTAACGAAGTTGTGATAACAATAATTTTTTATAACATATTGTTGAACCGTTGAAGATCTTTCCATATAATATTTGAACTTTTGCATGTTGGCAACCAGCGCATTGGAATGTATAACCACATTGAATGTTGTTGCTGCTTCGATATGCGGCCTTGTTTAAAAGGTCGAGTTCAGATGAGAAGCGCCTCACCTGAAAAGGTGAGGCGCTTCTCACGGTTTCACCATCTCTGGTATAAAAAGAGAGGTATGAAATGAACTGCAAAAGAAGAACGATGCTGGCTTGTGCAGCCACAACGGCTCTGTTTTTTCTGGCTGTGTTGCAACAGCCTCTTTTAATCCATATCAGCAGGAAACGAAGGGCTGGAGCATTCGCCCTGGCAGACGCTTCGAATGGTTTCTCCCTTCAAAACGGCGCTGAGCCTTCCGCCGCTAAGCTCGGCAAGACGGCGGCCAAATTGCTCCGCCGTCTTCTTGGGCAACAGCACATCCAAAGTAATCTGTTCTCCATATTGGACGCCGGATACGGCGCCGCCCAAGTGAAGCAGCTCCCGCTTCACCGGTTCAAAGTAAGGATACGGGCAAAAAAGTTCAAAAGCGGCCCAGGGTTGCATCTCGCGAACGCCCACGGCCTCCACCGCCTCTTTGGCTGCCCGGGCATATGCCCGGGTCAAGCCGCCCGCGCCCAGTAAAACGCCGCCGAAATACCGAGTCACCACCACCAAAACATCAGCCAGTTTCTCCCGGCGCAGCACTTCCAGAACCGGCATACCCGCCGTGCCCTGCGGCTCCCCGTCGTCGGAGCACCGCATAATGCCGGTTTCCCGCATAATATACGCATAGACGTTATGCTTGGCGTCATGATGTCTGGCCCGCAGGTCCTTGATCTGGCCCAGCGCTTTTTCCTCCGTGTCCACATAGCGGATAGAACCGATAAAACGGGAGCGTTTTTCCAAAAATTCCGCGGCGCCGTCCCCGCCGGGAACCAGATACACACTGCTTTCGCCCATGAAAACGCCTCCTTTCTCCGGCTTGCCTTGCCGCGTTTCACAGCCCGGGCTGCTCCGCGTCCTAATGCAGATACTCCTTCATCTGGCCCAACACCTTGGCAGGACAAACCGCCCGGACCCGGATCGTTTCTCCATATTCCACCCGCTCCACCTTCGCCGCTTGGTACAGCATATCCAGAAGACCGCTTTTATCATAGGGAAAATAGAGGGTCACTCTGCGGGCGCCCTGGTCCAGCAGTCCCCCGATTTTCTGAAGAAGCTGATCCAGCCCCCGCCCGGTTTTTGCGGAAACGGAAACAATATCGGTTCCATGGGGCTGTAGTTCACCGGCATGCAGATCACATTTGTTGAACACGTCAATGCGGGGCGTCTGCTCCGCACCAAGCTCCCGGATCAGGTTCTCCACAACGGCGGCCTGCTCCGGCCACCCCGGATTGGACGCATCGATTACATGAAGAATTAAATCGGCGTAGGACAGTTCTTCCAGTGTGGCTTTAAACGCATCCACCAGCAAATGGGGCAGCTTCCGAATAAAACCCACCGTGTCGGACAGCAGCACATCCAGCGTATCGCTCACGGTCAAAAGCCTTGTGGTGGTATCCAGTGTGTCAAACAGCCGGTCGTTGGCCGGAAGGGACGCGCCGGTTAGGGCATTCATCAAAGTGGACTTTCCGGCATTGGTATACCCCACAATGGCAACCACCGGAATTTCGTTTTTGATGCGCCGCTCCCTTTGGGTCGCCCGCACTCTCCGCACATCCTGTAGCTCCGCTTCCAGCTTTGCGATTTTCCGGCGGATATGGCGCCGGTCGGTTTCCAGCTGAGTTTCGCCCGGTCCGCGGGTTCCGATGGGGCTGGATCCCCCGGATGCGGTCTGCCGCACCAAATGCCCCCACATGCCGGTCAGCCTGGGCAGCAGATATTGATACTGCGCCAGTTCCACTTGCAGCCGTCCTTCTTTGGTTTTGGCCCTCTGGGCAAAAATATCCAAAATCAGGCCGCTGCGGTCCAGCACACGCACGCCCAGCTCCTCCGACAGCGCCCGCGTCTGAGACGGAGACAATTCGTTGTCAAACACCGCCAAATCCGCCTCCTGCACCGCAATCAGCTGCTTAAGTTCCTCCACCTTTCCCGTCCCGATAAAGGTGCGGGAATCCGGCGCTTTCAGGTTTTGCAGCGTCTCACCCACACAGACGCCGCCAGCGGTTTCCAACAGATCGCAAAGTTCCTCCATGCTGGTTTCATCGGCGTTCTCCCGCGGGTCCAGGCGGGGAGAAGAAAGGCCCGCCAAAACCGCGCGGTTCATCATCATCGTATTTTCTTCCATCCGGACGTCCTTTCCATTCTTTAAAATTCTAAATACAGCAGATGTCCCGCTTCATGCGCCTAAAATTCTAGGGCCGCGCCGTCCCGGGCGGCGGCGCATGACCGTTCTATCAGAATTGAAAATCATAACAGTTCGCCAAAAAACGATTTTCATATAGTATACCCCAGCGAACCCAAATGCAGCGTGCAACAGGACGGACCGAGGCAAACAGCCCTTTTCCCTTCAGCTTCTTTCCATCCGATCCGCTTCCAAAAGGGGAATAACCTCATGAAGCGTAGACAGCTTTTTATAAAGCAGGGATAGGGTTTGTTCATCCGGTTCGATTAAATCCGGGATCATAACCGGCCTAAGTCCCGCGCGGTAGGCAGACAAGATTCCCCGGGGGGCATCCTCCAGCGCCATGCATTCTTCCGGCTGCAAGCCCATCTGATAGGTGGCTTCCAGATAGATATCCGGCTCTGGCTTTCCATGCCTTACCATATCCCCGCAGACAATGGTTTTAAAATCGTCTAGCACGCCCGCGTGCTTTAAATAATATTCCACACGGTAGCGGGGCGTGGAAGAAGCAAGCGCAAACCGGTATCCGTTCCGTTTCAGATAGTCCAAAAGCTCTTTCAGCCCCGGCTTCATAGGCGTACCGCCGCTTTCCACCTGCCGGTTGATATAGGCAATGATGGATTTCCAGTGCCCATCATAATCAAAATTTTCCCCCAGACGGCTCAAAATGGTTTTGCGGATGTCCTCCCCGTTCATACCGAATACGCTGACCCAGAGTGCGCGGGGCATCTGAAATCCCTGTGCCCGGCCCACATGTTCCCAAGCCTCCAGGCCAAGCCGCTCCGTGTCGAACATCAGGCCGTCCATGTCAAACGCCACGCCTCTAATCATCGTAGTTCCCCTTTCGCAAGCAATTTAAAACACCCCCGCGCCAAAGCCGGCACGGGGGTGTTTTCCTATTTGTCCAGACCAAACTTTTTATTAAAGCGGCTGACCCGTCCGCCCGTATCCACCATTTTCTGTTTCCCGGTGAAAAAGGGGTGACATTTGGAACAGACTTCAACCCGGATGTCCTTCTTGGTGGAGCCGGTTTCAATCACGTTGCCACAGGCGCATCTGATGGTGGTCTGTTGGTATTTCGGATGAATTCCTTCCTTCATTGCATGTTCACCTCTTTACGAATCAAATCTATAACGTCATCAACGTCATCATAGGCGTGACAGCTTACATGATAGCACGCCTCGCCAAAAAATGCAACACCTGTCCCGGCATTTTTTGTGTCCTATATCCTTTTCCGGAACATTTTCCGCCAGTTGCTTCAACAAGGGGCTTCTTACAGCCGAGCCATGGGCCAAAGAGCAGATCCGGGTCCTCTTATACTACAGTTCCACCGCTGTGTCCGTTTGAAAAAAGTATAAAATTTTCTTTTTAACCGGTTTCCCTGTAATCTCATAGAGTGCTTTTCCGTAGGTCTCCAGCTGTTCCCGATACTCCCCGGCCCGAAGCGCTTCCGCTCCGGGCGAGACCCGGTCCGTTTTAAAATCCACCACGGTGAGGCCGTCCGCTTCTTCCGCATAGCAGTCCACCACCCCTTGCAATAAAACGGTTTCTCCCTGAACCTCCGGAAAATAATCTTCCGCCGGGACCAAAACGGAAAACTTAAACTCCCTCCGGAGAGCCTCCGAGTTTTTCAGCAGCTTCCCCAAGGGAGAAGAAAACAGCGCCGCAATCTTTTCCGGCGGCACTGCCTCAGCCTGTTGATCCGTCAAAAACCCTTCCTCCGCCAGGCGGCGCAATTCCTGCTCCACACCCTCAAGGCTGCCCACCTGGTCAAAGTCGATGTGCTGCATGGCAAGATGCAGGGCAACGCCCCGCTCCGCCGGTGTAAGCCCCCGCTCCTCCATGGCCAGCCGGGGCCGTTCATATGGATGCCTTTTGGAAAAGGGAACCGCTTCTTCCGCCGCCTCCCGGTCCAGCTCCCTTCCTTTCAGCTCGGTGGCGGTCAGTTTGGAGGGCAGCTTCGTGGCGGGTTCATAGGGATAACGGTAAAACAGCGTCTCGGGCAGATCATTCTCCGTTTCCTCTCCTTCCTCCGGAAAAGGAGCGCGGAGAGGAAACGCGTTCTCTTTCTGGAACAGGAGTCCGCCGTCTACCACCCGCACATCCCAAGTTAGGCCAGCATCTTCTGCGAGATGCTCCACCACAGCGCCTGCCGCCTCCCGGAGAGGCGCGCCGTCGGGGCGGGCCAGGGCCAAAGGCAAAATCCAGCCCGCCATGGACGGAGCGGCCGCCAAAACCTGCGGCTCCATGGGACAGCGGCTGTCCGCCGCCAGCTTTTGCAGGGCGGAAGCGGCGTCCGGCAGCGCACAGCATAAAATCAGCTTTTCTTTGGCTCGGGTCATCGCCACATACAAAAGCCGCAGCTCCTCCGCCCGCAGCTCCAAATCCAGCTTCCGCTCCACCGCTTTCCTTGCCAGGGTGGGGTACTCCACCATCTGCTCCCGGTCCAGCAATTTTGGCCCCACGCCCAAAACCGGATGCACCAAAATCGGCTTTGCAAGATCCGTCCGGTTGAAACGCTTTCCAAGCCCCGCCAGCAGCACCACGGGAAACTCCAGCCCCTTGGATTTGTGGATGCTCATAATGCGCACCGCATTCAAAGCCGTCTGCCCCCGCGGCGGCGCAAGCCCTCTCCCCGTTTCCAGAAGCCGGTCTATGTAATGTAAAAAATCATACAGTCCCCGGTGCCCGGCCCGCTCAAACCGCCGGGCATGCTCATAGAGCATAACCAGGTTGGACTGCCGCCGCTCTCCTCCGGGCAAAGCGCCAAACACGCCCAGCAGGTTCAGACGGTTATAAAGCTGCCAGATCAGCTGGTCCATACCGAGATCCGGCGCAAGGTCCCTCATGGCTGCAAGGGCTTCCAGAAAGGAGCGGCAGTCTTCCCTGGTTTTGGCAGCCGCTTCCAACGCCTCATAAAAATCCCCTTCCGGGACAAACGATCGGATACTCGCCAAATCATCCGGAGAAAAGCTGAAAACCGGCGATCGCAGGACGGAAATCAGCGGTATGTCCTGCCTTGCATTGTCCAGCAGGGATAGAAAGGAAAGGGCCACCGACACCTCCATGCTGGAAAGGAAGTCCTCCCCCCCCTCTGCCTGGCAGGGGATGTCCCGCTCTCCCAATGCGCGCACATAATGATGCAGAACGGAGCCGGGAGCTCTTAGTAAAATCACAATATCCCCCGGTGAAACCGGCCGCATCCGTCCCGTGTCCTTGTCAAACACCGGAAAGCCGCTTTCCAGTAGGCTCTTAATACGCGCGGCCGCAAAATGGGCTTCCGCCTGGGAAAGCTCCGGCTTTTCCTCTTCCGGATTCTCCTCCCCGGCGGCAAGGTCGATCACCCGCAGCTCTACCTGGGCCTTTTCATTTTCCGGATAGTCTGCCCCAGGGTAGAGCGCATCTTCCTCCGTATAGTCCATTTCGCCAAATTCCTCCGACATCAGATTTCGGAACAGAAAGTTGACCGCCTCCAGCACCTCGCGGCGGGAGCGGAAATTCTGCGACAGGACAACGCGCCGCGGCTCCCCCTCCCTCGCGCTTTCGCAAGGCCGAAAGCTCTGATATTTCCACAGAAAAATCGTAGGATCCGCCAGGCGAAACCGGTAGATAGACTGTTTCACATCCCCAACTAAAAACAGATTCTGCCCTTTTCGGGACAGAGCGGTAAAGATCAGGTCCTGCACCGCGTTGGTATCCTGATATTCATCCACCATAATTTCGGTGTAGCGCCGCCCCAACGCCTTTGCCAACTGCGTGGGGGCGCCGGTTTCCTCGTCCAGAAGGGCGGAAACGGCAATGTGCTCCAGATCCGCAAAATCCAGAAGACGCCGCCTTTCTTTTTCTCTCCGATACTCCGCTTCAAAATCCTCCGTCAAGGAAAAAAGCGCCTGGATCGCCGGCCGGACCGCCCGGAGGCCGGAAATCAGCACATCGCTTTTATCCTCAAACAGGCCTGTTACCCTTCCCATCCGCTGTTTACAGCGGGTACGAACGCCCTTAACCCGTTCCAGCAGCGCTTTGTCTTCAAATTTGCGCACGCTTCCCAGCCTGGGAAACGGGATTGACCCGCAGCCGGCGGCTTGATCCCAGCCCTGACACAGCGCCTTCAAAAAGCCGTCCAACGCCGCCACGGTTTCCGCAAAGCTGTCAAAATACGCTTTGGAAACTATCGGGTCTCCTAAAATCAAATCCACAGCGCGCTGCATTTCCTTTTTCCAGTAGATGGTTTGCTGCTTTGCGTCCTCCAGCAGAAAGCGGCCCCATGGCGTTTCCCCCGCGTCCGCCGTTTGATCCAGCCGAAGCTCATCCAGGCGCGCCCGGAGCCATTTTCCGGGATAAGGATGGCTTTGCAGCTTGGCATCGGTATCCAGCACAATTTCAAAAAGCCGCGTATCGTCCCGCCCGGCGGAAAGCGTATCCACCAGCGCAAAAAAACCGTCTGTTTCCTCCCGGGTCTCATAGCGCCGCTCCATCACCGTATCCAGCGCCTGCCGTTTTAAAACCTCGCTTTCTCCTTCGTCCGCCACCCGAAAATCCGGATCCACATGTAAAAGATGGGCATTTTCCCGGATCAGCGCGCTGCAAAATCCGTGAACCGTTTGAATTTCCGCCTTGTAAACCAGCGCGGACTGACGCCGCAGATGCCGGTCTCCCGGATTCCGGGCCAGAAGCTTTCCCAATTCTTCCACGATTTTGCCCCGCAGTTCCGAGGCCGCGGCCTTAGTATAGGTAATCATCAAAAAGGTATCAATATTTCTCCGGACTTCCCCATCGGTGAGATAGGACATCAGCCGCTCCACCAGCACCTTGGTCTTCCCGGAACCTGCCGCCGCCGAAACCAACACCCCTCCGCCCCGGTCGTATACCGCGGCCGCCTGGTCTTTTGTAAGCTGAAACCCCAAAGCCGATTCCTCCTTGCGTTTCCCGCATGATGCTTCCATCCGTTTTCAGTCTTGTTTTTCCGGCCGGGCCTCCTCCAGCCTGGCCCAAAATTCCGCATTTGTCACAGAGGGCAGATACCGTTTTTTATCCCCGCAGCTCTCATCAAACTGACAGGCGCCGGCAAATGGGCAAAAGAGACAGGCGCTCTGCCCGTTCCCCCTGTGCCAAGGATCCGCGTTGACATTTCCTGTTTGCAGCTCCCCGGCAATCTGCCGCAGCAGCCTGTTTAAATGGTGGCTCAGTTTTTCAAATTGAGCCGCCGTGGCCAGTGCGTCTCCGGTGACGGCACCGGTCTTGGCGTTTACCTTCACCGGCAAAAATCGGATGGTCCCTTCTTCCCAATGCTCCATAGCGGAGAGCACCTCCGGGCTGTTCAGCAGCAATCCCCGCCGCAAAAGTTCGGCGTCCGTCTTCCTGCGGTATTCTTCCTTTGTCATTTTCCTGCTTCCCTGCAAAACGACCCGCCTGGCGGGCAGATATAAAACTCCTGCGGGAACGACCTCTTTCCCGTATAGCAGCTTTCCTTCCTGCCCCAGGGCAAACAGATAGAGCAAAAGCTGCATCCCCATGCCGTTCCAAATTTCCGTCAAGTCAAATTTTTTGCGGCCCGTTTTATAATCCACCACCCGGAGATACAGCTTCTGATCTTTTTCCCAGCCGTCCACCCGGTCCACAAAGCCGCTGACCGAAAGCGTAAAGCCGTTCACCTCCAACTCCACCGGCGGCAGGTCCCCCGGATCCCCGAACCCCAGTTCAAAGGAAATGGGCTGAAAATCCGAAACGCGCAGCTCTTCCGCCACATTTTCCAAAATCAAAAAAACGGTTTGAAACAGCCGCCGGAACAAATAACGGAACCGCTTTGTTTTGTTCTCCAGCCCCCCTAGCTCCTCCTGAGCGTACTGCAGCATGCTTTCCCTGCAAGCAGCCCGCAGCCAGTCGCCGTTCACCCGGGCCACTCCCCCCAATTTTGCCGCCTTGGACAGCGTCTTTTCCAGAACATAGTGAATAAAAGCACCCATTTCCGGTGCGTCGAAACGGGCCTGCTTGCGCGGCTTTGCCCTAAGGCCGTACCGCATAAAATAGAAAAAATGGCAGGACTGAAACGCATCCATTCGGGAGGCGGACATTCTGACTTTGCGGCCGTACAGCGTCTCCACGGCACTGGGCGACAGGGCGCCCCGCCGCAAAGCGGCGGCCCTGCGGATCCTGGCCGCTGGCGCAAGAAATTCCTCCGACTGCTCCAAGAAGGATAAAAGCGTCTCTCCTCCCCCCCGTCCGATGCGGACAGCGGCGGCATCCAGCGCGGGAATCGGAGACGCCAAACGGTGCCGCCCCTTAAGTTCCTCCTCTTTCCGGAACAAAGCGGAAGGGAAAATCCTAAGGATCCGCTCCGCCAGAAACGACGGGCGAAAGTCTTCTCCATCCGCACCCCCCCGAGGCCAAGACAGGAAAAAACCTTGGGTGGGCGCCGCGCAGACATCATAAACCGTGGCCATTTCACGGGACAG
>JAQVYO010000050.1 GCA_028708585.1 Oscillospiraceae bacterium | reverse complement strand
ATCACCGGATTTTAAACACAAAAATCGAGGATAGGTAAATAATGGTGGCGTATTTATTCCCCTTTTCTCCGTTTTCTTTTCTTCCTAATCCAAATCACAAATCCAATTCCGGCCATGACCATAAGAGCAAACGCAACGTAGGAATAAACATCCATATACTGACTAATACGTTCCCATCCGGCTCCCGCAAAAGCGCCAAGGCATACTAAGACCACATTCCAAACAGTGGTTCCGAGGGTTGTGTATAGAAGAAATTTAACCTTGCGCATATGTGCCATTCCCGCGGGGAGTGAGATAAGACTCCGAGCAATGGGAATGAAACGGCAGAAAAAGATGGTTGAATTTCCGCGCTGGACAAACCAGTTTTCCGCCCGTTTCACATCCTCTTTTTTCAACCCCAGAATATGTCCCCATTTCCCAATCATCCAGTCCAGTTTTTCCATGGGAAGCAATCGTCCAATCCCATATAGGACAATCGCTCCAGCCACTGAACCAACGGTAGCAAACAACGCTACCATCCAGATATTCATATTGGTATACGTGGTCATAAAACCGCCGAATGTTAAAATCAGCTCAGATGGAATAGGGGGAAATATATTTTCAATGGCAATGAGCATCGCAATACCAAAGTATCCAAACTGATTCATAAAGTCAATAATCCATTGGTGCATTTGTTCATTCCTTTCTTGCTTCGGTAAACAAGCTTTGATTCTTTTCTGACAGTTTCTTAACTTTTCCTGTCAGTATTTTTGATGGGGACATACTTTTTCTGAGCAAAACAATTCCCAAATCCATAACCAACGCAACAACGGTGCGGATTGCCGTCCCTAAATTTATTCCCTTGTATTCTAATTGTGCCAATATCCTGGCATTGTATCATAAAATACTTCCCGGCGGCAAGCAATACAATACAAAACCCTTCCACGGGGTCGGCTTTTCCCCTCAAACCAAAAAAACAAGAAAGGTGGTCAATATGTGCCGCTTTTGCCGATGGAGATCAACGACTTGCATTTTCAAGCCGCAAGGCCTTAAAATAGCATAGTCAGGACACTTTGGTTGCGCCGCCTGAATCGGAAATAGGCGGCCGGAAATCGTACCAATGGTATGGTTTCGATTACACGGCTCATTTAGAAACTTTCATTTTTCATGGCTTCCAGTTTGGTTTCCCCGCGCAGATCCCAAAAAATCTTAAATTCCAGTTTTTCAACTTCTCTTTGTCGCTTATAGCTAATGCGAAGCGTGGCTTCCTTTGGGATAATGATATCCCGGTCCAGCTCCCGCAATAAGATTTTGATATTATTATTGTGCTCTCCCAAAGCGGACACGGCCTCTTTGATCTTTCCAAACAAGGCAGAAGATGCGCCGGGTATATCTTCGGAAACCATGTAGCGCTCATTCTGATTGATATAATTGACAGAGTCTCCAGAGGCCAGCCAGCGGAGCAGGGCTTCCCGGCTGAATCGCCATTCCCTGCCAATCTTACGGGCGGGAAGATGTTCTTCCCGAAGCAGCTTAATCAGCGTCTTTTCGCTGACGCCTAAAAACTCAATCGCTTGTCCAAAATTCAAAATATCATCATGCATAAAATTCAATTCCCTTCCCATGTAATAAATCATACCATTTGGCTCCCCCTGAGTCAACAATAACAGTATTAGATCGTTATTTAACGGTATATAATTTGAACTTGGCAGTATTAATTAAATCTTATAACACAGTTTTCATATAAAAACCGACTCGCCCGGAAAAAGCAGAGTATTGGCTTTTTTGCATATGAGTATTATCCCAAAGCTAATGCCGTTCATATGTGGGAAGGGATTCCATCCTCCGCGTTATCTGATGACCAGCGGATGGTGTGCCCAAGCTGCGAGAGGACCGATGAAACCCGTCGCCCCCGGCGAAGGGCAAAGGCAGCATCCTGCACAGACTAAATCACCGCTCTAGGAGGGAATGAATGAACAGTAAATTATTCTCTATATATGAAACGCTTCTCGCCCATTATGGCGAGTTGCACTGGTGGCCTGCAAAAACGCCATATGAAGTCATTGTCGGCGCGGTTTTAACGCAGAACACGGCTTGGAGTAACGTAGAAAAGGCAATGGCCAACTTCGGCGCAAACCTTTCGCCGGAAGCCGTGGCAAATGCCAGCCTTCCGGAATTAGCGGATTGGATTCGCCCTGCGGGGTTCTTTCACCAGAAAGCGGTCTATTTGAAAGCAGTAACTGCTTGGTTTGCGGGATACGGCTGCAATGTTCCGGCCGTCCAATGCGAGCCGCTTAAAAAAGTACGATCCGAGTTGCTTTCGACCAAGGGCGTCGGTCCGGAAACCGCCGACTCAATACTGCTGTATGCGTTCGGCTTCCCGACATTTGTGGTAGACGCATATACCGTCCGGCTTTGTGGTCGTTACCCCGTTGACGCGGGCAAAGGCTATGCGGCGGTCAAAGCATTCTTTGAACGGAACCTACCGCCAAGCACGGCGATTTACAACGGCTTTCACGCCCTAATCGTAGTGAATGCTAAGGAGTATTGCCGGAAGAAGCCGTCCTGCGGCAGTTGTCCGCTGGGTGAGAAATGCGGGAGGTATGGCTTATGACCCGCCGTGAACTCATCGGCTTTTGTCTGACATTCCCCGCCGCATACGAGGACTATCCATTTGGCGGTGCAGCTGACGGCGGTATGTGGACGGTTATGCGCCACCGCACAAATCAGAAGTCCTTTGCTCTCATTTATGAGCGGAACGGCAAGCTGTGTGCCAACCTCAAATGCGAGCCGCTCGAAGCGGATTTCCTGCGGCAGGCGTTCAAAAATGTAACGCCCGCCTATCACATGAACAAGCTGCATTGGAATACCGTCACACTGGGCGGCGATGTGCCGGACACGGCATTACTGCAAATGATCCGCCGGAGTTACGACCTGATTCGGCCGAAAAGAAGAAAACGGGGCAATAAAACCGATTGAATCATGCCCAAGATGGCAGCCCCGCCATTTTTTGCGTACCTCAATCATCGGCTCCTTTTCTTCTTCGCTTTGATATGATAAAATGATATTGAAAACAAGGCCGGCGGGCAACGGTGTTTCCGTGCCTATGCCGTTCTCAAAAGAGGAAAACAGATGTATAAATTGCTGGTTGTGGAAGATGACTGCGGAATAGCAGAAGCTGTGAAAGAGCAAGCGCAAATGTGGGACCTGGAGGTTCTTTGTGTTCAGAACTTCCGCAATGTCATGGCGGACTTTTCAGAATTTCAGCCACACTTGATCCTGCTGGATATTGCTTTGCCTTTTTTTAATGGCTACCATTGGTGCGGCGAAATTCGCAAGATTTCCAAAGTGCCAATCATCTTTCTATCTTCCGCTTCCGACAATATGAACATTGTGATGGCGATGAATATGGGGGCGGACGATTTCATCGCCAAGCCGTTTGACCAAAATGTCCTAATGGCAAAGGTACAGGCAATGCTGCGCCGCACTTATGATTTTGCGGCATCCGGTCCTGTTTTGGAGCATCACGGAGCGTTTTTGAATATAGAAGATCATACGCTCTCCTATAAAGATGAAAAAATTTTATTGACTAAAAATGAATACCGCATTCTTCTTGCCTTAATGAAAAACAAGGGCAAGGTTGTAAGCCGGGAAAAACTGATGGAACGGCTTTGGGAAACAGACTATTTTGTTGATGAGAACACGCTCACCGTCAACATCAACCGTTTAAGAAAAAAATTAGACGCAGCCGGGCTGGAAGACTTTATTACAACGAAGTTCGGCATTGGATATCTCATAGCGTAACCAAGAGGGGGCATCGTGTGAGGTTATTTTCTTTATATCTGAAGCAGCGGAAAAGAGGAATTGGGGCGTTCCTCTTGTTCTGCCTGATATTCGCCGTTACATTTTGGCTGTATCGTCTTCCGGTCGACGCCATACGATACCCCGCGATGCTCTGTATCTTGCTCAGTACGATCCTTGTTTTTGCAGATTTCGGCAGAGTCCGGAAAAAGCATCGGACACTATCCGATATGCGCAAGCTGTCCGCCTCTATGATTTTCTCTTTTCCTGTCATCGACGGAATGGAGGATGCGGACTACCAAGAAATTATTCGTTTGCTCCAAGCAGAGCAAACGCAGCTTGAAACGGCTATGAATAATCGCTATACGGATATGATCGACTACTATACCGTATGGGCGCATCAAATCAAAACGCCGATTTCCTCGATGAAATTGACCTTGCAAAATGAAGACTCGGCTCTATCCCGAAAGCTGTCGGCCGACCTTTTCCGTATTGAGCAATATGTTGAAATGGTGCTTGCGTTCCTGCGGCTGGGGTCCTCTTCCACCGATTATGTTATCAAAGAATATGATTTGAATCCGATCATACGGCAGTCAGTCAAGAAATTCGCGGGGGAATTTATCGGAAGAAAAATCCGCTTGGAATATGAGCCTATCCGCGCAGCGGTCATTACAGATGAAAAATGGCTTTCCTTTGTCATTGAACAGGTGCTTTCCAACGCCCTGAAATACACGCCAAAGGGAGCTGTGAAAATTTATTTGCAGGAGCCAAAAACGCTGTGTGTTGAGGACACCGGTATTGGGATCGCCCCTGAAGATTTACCGCGCATATTTGAAAAGGGATACACCGGATATAATGGCCGCAGCGATAAAAAGGCCAGCGGTATCGGTTTGTACCTTTGCAGGATCATCTGCACAAAACTCGGACATACGATTGCAGCCCATTCCTCCCCCGGCGGCGGAACGATTGTCTCTATCCATTTAGATCAGTACAAATTAGATGCCGAATAGCTTCTTACAAAAATGTAAGAAATCAGGCGGGAAATGTAAGCCAGTTCGATGGCGTATTTTTCCCGTTTTTGTTATCATAAGTGCAGAAATCAATCAAAGGAGAAAACACTATGGGTATTTTGGAAGCAAACGGACTGAAGAAAGTATATACCACCCGTTTCGGCGGCAGCAAAGTTGAAGCGCTTAAAAATGTAAATTTCAGTGTTGAGGAAGGCGAATATGTCGCTATCATGGGGGAATCCGGTTCCGGCAAAACAACACTGCTCAATATTCTGGCGGCGCTCGACCAGCCGACCAACGGTACGGTACTGCTGGATGGAAAAGACCTAACCAAAATCAAAGAGTCTTCCGTTGCGGCGTTTCGCCGCGATAACCTGGGCTTTGTATTTCAAGACTTCAACCTGCTTGATACCTTTTCTTTGGAAGATAATATCTATCTGCCATTGGTTCTTGCGGGAAAACCCTATCAGGAAATGCGCTCCCGCCTTGAACCGATTGCGGCACAGCTGGGCATTACGGCGCTTCTAAAAAAATATCCCTATGAAGTTTCCGGAGGGGAAAAGCAGAGAGCCGCCGTCGCGCGGGCGCTTATTACCAACCCCAGACTGATCTTGGCGGACGAACCTACGGGCGCTCTCGACTCCAGGGCGGCCAGCGAGCTGCTCCGGCTTTTCGGGGAGATCAATAAAAGCGGGCAGACAATCCTGATGGTTACACATTCGGTCCGAGCCGCAAGCCACGCGGGGCGTGTGCTGTTCATTAAAGACGGTGAAGTGTTCCATCAGATCTATCGTGGAAACGATACCAACGAGCAACTGTATCAAAAGGTTTCCGATGCCCTGACCGCACTTGCGACAGGCGGTGACAAGCAATGAAAGCAGAATTTTACCCGAAACTCGCCTGGAACGGTATTCGCAAAAACAAAACGCTTTACCTGCCATACATCTTGACTTGCATCGGCATGGTGATGATGTATTACATTATTCTTTTTCTGCAATATTCCGATGCGTTGTCCCATTTGCCCGGGGCAGGCACACTTCGTTCCATGCTCGGACTGGGCGGCTGGATCATCGCCATTTTCGCATTGATCTTTTTGTTTTATACGAATTCCTTCTTGGTGCGCAGACGAAAAAAAGAGTTTGGTTTATATAATATCCTCGGCATGGACAAATGGAACATTGGACGCATCCTTTTTTGGGAAGCGATGATTGTAGCGGCTTTCTCATTGGCTATTGGACTGGTTGCGGGCATCGCACTGTCAAAGCTCGCGGAACTTGGGCTGGTCAATGTTCTGAAGGGCGATGCAACCTATACGTTATCCATTGCACCGGAGGCAATTTTCAGGACAGGCATCGTTTTCTGCGTTATTTTCACTTTGCTGTTTCTGAACACCCTGCGGCAAATTCGACTGTCGAATGCAATTGCTCTTTTACACAGTGATTCTGCCGGTGAAAAACCGCCAAAAGCAAATTGGTTCTTTGGTATCCTGGGCGCAGTCGTACTTGCGGGCGCTTATTCCATCGCCGTATCAATTAAAGAACCGATTTCCGCGCTGCTATGGTTTTTTGCAGCCGCTGTGATGGTTATCCTCGGTTCCTATCTGTTATTCATCTCCGGTTCGGTTATGTTCTGCCGCATACTCCAAAAGAAAAAGAACTATTATTACCAGCCGAACCACTTTGTTTCGGTGTCTTCCATGGCGTACCGGATGAAGCGAAACGGAGCCGGGCTCGCTTCCGTCTGTATCCTTGCCACAATGGTGCTGGTTATGATTTCTTCGACGACCAGCCTGTATTTCGGTGTGGAGGATGTGCTGAATACCCGCTATCCGAAAGAAATCAATCTGGAAACATGGATGCAGGATGTGGGAGATTTGAACGATCAAAACATATCCGCAATGCGTGAAGCCATTCTCGGGATCAGCAATGCATATGGTTCCAAGCCGGAAAACAACACCGACTACCGCTTTGCTTCTCTTTCAGGGCTGTTAGAAAATGGTGTCCTGGAAACAGACGTTAAGAAATTCAACACAAATACCTATTCCAATGTGTATCAGGTGTATTTCGTTCCGGTTGACGATTACAATCGTATGATGGGTACAAGAGAAACACTGGAAAAAGGCGAGATCCTTGTCTACGCATACCGGGCAAAGTTTCAGGCAAGTACGCTGACTGTAAACGGCGGCGGTACCGTTCAGGTGAAAAAACATCTTGACAAATTTATTGGCAGCGGCAACGCTGCAATGAACGCCGTTCCGTCTATGTATATCGTTGTTCCCAATTTGGAATCTGGCCTTAAAGAACTGATCGGCCCTGCAAATTTTAACGAAGGCAAAGACAGTGACACGATCTCGTTTCACTGGACATATGAATTTGACACACAGCTGAACGGTGATCAGCAGATTGCATTGGCCGCTAAACTTCGCGCAACACTCAGAAACTTCAATACCAACGCAGAACACGGCGTTGATTCTTATTCTTGTGATAGCCGTGAAGCCAATCGCGGCGATTTCTATGGCACCTTCGGCGGACTCTTTTTCCTCGGCGTTGTGCTGAGCATTGTGTTCATCTTTGCGGCAGTCCTTATCATTTACTACAAGCAGATTTCGGAAGGTTACGAGGATCAGGACCGCTTTGAAATCATGCAGCAGGTCGGTATGACCAAAAAAGAGATCCGCAGGAGCATCAATTCGCAGCTTTTAACCGTATTTTTTATGCCGCTGATCGGTGCGGGGATCCATCTTGCCTTCGCGTTCCCGATGATCCGCAAGCTGCTCCTGCTGTTCAACCTGAATAACGTTACCTTGTTTGCTCTTACAACCATTATTAGCTTCCTTGTATTTGCGGTGTTCTATACGTTCGTTTACCGCATTACCTCCAACGCTTACTACAACATTGTCAGCGGCATGAAAACCACTGAACAATAAAACGTCAGCCGCCAAAATATGAATTTACAGGGCAGACGATCATGCGAAACAGTAAAACGCAGGCCAATCTTCTTTTTGCACAGGATTGGCCTGTGTTTTTGACAGGCATCATACGCATAACAGCAATGGCAAAGGGCGTCTTGGGGTCAACACTCTGGGGGTTATTCTGGGTTTTACCGTTGTTTTTATCTTGCTGGGCGGGGCGCAACGGCTTCCGGACTGGGCAGCCTTTTGCAAGCGCACAAGACGGCTCTGGAGTGGGCAGGAGACCGCTGTGGAGCAAATGGCAAGGCGCATGTACCGTGCGATATAGATGAAATATGAATGGCTTGACAAAGGGAATGCATCGTGCTATATATAAAGTAACAACAAAATATTGCATCTTCAGGGCAGGGTGAAACTCCCTACCGGTGGTACAGCCCACAAGCCGAAAGGCAGATTTGGTGAAATTCCAAAGCCGACAGTATAGTCTGGATGAAAGAAGATGAAGCTTGTTTTCGCGTTGTTTCATGCTCTGAAATACCTAGTATTTCAGAGCATTTTTGCAAACGCAGATCGTCAGCTTTGCCGCCCCGAGAAACTTGGGGCGGTTTTTTTGTGATTGGAGGGAAAAAATGAATACGGATGAAACTTACATGCTTCGGGCCGTTTCCCTTGCAAAAAAAGGACTGGGCTTTGTCAACCCCAATCCTCTGGTAGGCGCGGTCCTCGTAAAAAACGGAACCATCATCGGCGAAGGCTTTCATTCCCAGTACGGGAAAGAACATGCGGAACGCCAAGCGTTTCAAAGCTGCTTGGAACCGGCGGAGGGCGCAACGCTTTATGTAACCCTGGAGCCATGCTGCCACCAGGGGAAACAGCCTCCCTGCACCGATCTTATCATCGCGCACAAAATTGCAAAGGTCGTTGTAGGTTCTATGGACCCGAATCCGTTGGTTGCGGGCAAGGGAATTCTGCTGCTGCGCCAGCATGGAATTCAGGTGGTAACCGGCGTTTTAAAAGGAACTTGCGACAGCCTCAACGAAATCTTCTTTCACTACATCACCACCGGACGCCCGTTTGTCATTTTAAAATATGCCATGACGGCAGACGGGAAAATCGCCACCGTTACAGGCCGCTCCCAATGGATTACCGGAGAAGGCGCAAGACATCACGTGCATGAAACCAGAAAACGGGTCGCCGCCGTTATGGTGGGCATCGGCACCGTTTTGGCGGACGACCCGATATTAAACTGCCGCCTGGAGCATCCCCAAAACCCCGTTCGTGTGGTGTGCGACAGCCATCTGCGCATCCCCCTTCACAGCAAAATTGTTCAGACTGCCAAGGAGATCCCCACCATTGTAGCGACACTGTCTCGGGAAGAAAACCGGAAAAAACAGCTCCAGGACCTTGGTGTAACCGTTTTACAGGCCGAAAAACAAAATCAACGGATTGACCTTATGCGTCTTATGGAGCGTCTTGGTAAATGGAACCTGGACAGCGTTCTGCTAGAAGGCGGAGCGGAGCTTAATTACAGCGCGCTGGAGTGCGGGATCATTTCCAAAGCGCAGGTCTATATCGCCCCTAAACTGTTTGGCGGTGCGCTGGCCAAATCCCCATTGGGCGGAGCCGGTGTGCAAACGCCGGCGGAAGCTTACCTGCTTTCCCAGCCGTCGGTCTCCCGCCTTGGCGAAGATCTTTTACTGGAATTTAAACTGGGGGGTACAAAAACATGTTCACCGGAATCATAGAAGAAACCGGCGTTGTAACGGGAATCCGGAAAGGGATAAAATCCTGCCGCCTCACCATCCAGGGCACCGTTATCTTTGACGACATCAAGCTGGGCGACAGCGTCGCCGTAAACGGCGTCTGCCTGACGGTTCATGCCGTGTCGGAACATTCATTCACCGCCGATGTGATGGCGGAAACCATAAGCCGCACCGCTCTGGGCGTTCTTACGCTGGGCAGCAAGGTCAATTTGGAGCGGGCCATGCCGGCAAACGGGCGGTTTGGCGGGCATATCGTTTCCGGGCATGTGGACGCAGTTGGAACAATTGTCTCCCTGATTCCGGAGGACAACGCGGTGTGGATCACAGCAACAGCTCCTCCCAAAATCATGCGGTACTTGGTGGAAAAAGGGTCTGTTGCTATGGATGGCGTCAGTCTGACCGTTGCGAAAACGGGCCGGGATTCCTTTCAGGTTTCCATCATTCCGCACACAGGGGAAAATACCATTTTGCTTTCCAAGAAAACTGGCGACCCGGTAAATTTGGAGTGCGATATCATCGGAAAATACGTTGCGCATTTACTTGCGCCGCCGGGGCCAGGGGCCGGGGAAAGCAAAATCACCATGGACTTTCTCGTCAAACACGGATTTTAATTTACAGCTAATTTTAAACGGCAAGGGACGAAACCCGTTCGTCCGCCAAGGAAATGGAGCGACCAAGATGTTCAGATTCAACACAATTGAAGAAGCACTTTCAGATTTGAAAGCCGGAAAACTGATTTTGGTCACAGACGACCCAGATCGGGAAAACGAGGGAGATTTGATTTGCTCGGCCAAATTCGCCACCTGTCAGGCA